>NZ_JBXWPD010000006.1:0-271478 GCF_059611225.1 Ruegeria sp. CDSA246
CCTGAATAGGCTTCTTCTGCGCCTCGCGCGCGATTTCAATGTCCGATTTATAGCTCATTGGGCAAAACCCCCGGTTGAATTCCCTGCTAACCGGCGCAGCTGGGCCGGTGCTGGTCAATCCATACCGTTGTGTACAATCCCGATGGATAGAGATTCCGACATATTCAAGCCATGAAACGGCGTAGCGTCATTTCACCGGTTTCAAATCAAAAACGCTTGACGCTTAGGGCGCCCAAGCCCGCTGATCTGGCACGAACAGGCTCATCTGGTCCCCCAACAGCAGCTGTCCGGGTCGTTCCACCCACGCAGTCACACCCCTTCGGCCCTTTGCCGCAGGCTTGAAGGACGCCCCGTACCCGGGTTGATCGGCTTCGATCTCACGCCCGGAAATGACGCAGGGGCGGTTTTCCATATCCACGGTTATCGTGACACCGTCGCGGCCTTGCAAACGCGAGGATGGCGGAAGATGTGTAAAGTCCGGAATGCCGCGCAACAAGATGCTGACGCCCAGAAACGAAGGATCCAGCCGATCCAGCCCCATCTCTTTGGCTGTGGCGTCCATTTCCTCGGCGGATAGAACAGACAATTGGCGCACGTTCCGGATTTCGGTGCCTTGCGGATACAGATTCTTGACCCTGACACAAGAGGCCCGGTTGAGACCCTCGTGCCGTTCGCCTTTGTCCCCTGAGAATTCCAGCTTCAAAGCATCGACCGCTTTGGCCCGGATCGAGCCACCCGCGGGCACGTGACCCAGCCAAACAACTTCACCCGTGAACTCTGTTTCTCGCAATACCGGCATTTGAAATCCCCTTCGGCTGCGGGCCGTCAAAATCGTACTAAAAGTCAAACCAGTCCATTTGAAAAGCTGAAAAGAAAAGACCCGGGACTTGGCCCGGGTCTGATTTCTTTATGCCGATGGTTCTGGCTCCATCCCACCGTCGGGCGGGGTCTTTTTGACCTTGGTCTTGGGAATGGCGGTAACGCTGGGCGCGCTGCCTTCATCCGGTTTGTCACCCTCGTCATCACCATCGGTCGGCGATTCGCCATTCATGACGCGCTTGATCTCATCCCCGGTCAGGGTTTCGTATTCCAGCAAGCCTTGCGCCAGACGTTCCCATTCCTCGTTCTTGTCGGACAGGATCTTGTGCGCGCGCTCATAACCCTGCTGGATCAGGCGTTTCACCTCTTCCTCGATCAGCTCTTTGGTATGCGCTGAAACCGAGAAGCCAGCAGTGTTGCCCGAATAGCCGTCATGCGCCTCGGCATAATCAATGTTGCCGACCTTGTCAGACATACCCCAGCGCATCACCATGGCACGCGCCAACTGGCTGGCCTGCATGATGTCTCCGGCGGGGCCATTCGAGACGTGATCTTCACCGTATTTGATCACCTCGGCGGCTTTGCCTGCCATGGTCATGGCCAGCTTTTGCTCACATTCGTCGCGGTGATAGTTCAGACGGTCCATTTCCGGCAACGACACCACCATACCCAACGCGCCACCGCGCGGAATGATGGTCGCCTTGTAGACCGGATCGCACAGCGGCAGCGACAGTCCGACGACCGCGTGACCAGATTCGTGATAGGCGGTCTTTTCCTTCTGGTCTTGCGTCAGCACCATCGAACGGCGCTCGGCACCCATCATCACCTTGTCCTTGGCGTTCTCGAAGTCTTCCATTGTGACAAAGCGACGGCCAACGCGCGCCGCCATCAATGCGGCCTCGTTCACGAGGTTCGCCAGATCAGCGCCCGAGAAGCCCGGAGTACCACGCGCGATGATGCGCAGGTCGACATCGGGACCCAGAGGTGTCTTGCGCGCGTGCACGCCCAGGATCTTCTCACGGCCTTTGATGTCGGGGTTGCCGACGGTCACGTTGCGGTCAAAACGACCGGGGCGCAGCAGCGCAGGGTCCAGAACGTCCTTACGGTTGGTGGCCGCCAGAATGATCACACCCTCATTGGCTTCGAACCCGTCCATCTCAACCAGCAACTGGTTGAGGGTTTGTTCGCGTTCATCATTCCCGCCGCCGTAACCGGCACCACGATGGCGACCGACGGCGTCGATTTCGTCGATGAAGACAATACAGGGCGCATTCTTTTTAGCCTGTTCGAACATGTCACGCACACGGGATGCACCGACACCAACAAACATCTCAACAAAGTCAGAACCTGAGATGGTGAAGAACGGAACACCCGCCTCACCCGCAATCGCACGCGCCAGCAGCGTCTTACCGGTGCCCGGAGGGCCAACCAGCAGCGCGCCTTTCGGGATCTTACCGCCAAGGCGGCTGAACTTCTGCGGGTTACGCAGGAATTCCACGATCTCTTCCAGCTCTTCCTTGGCTTCATCGATGCCTGCGACATCGTCAAATGTCACGCGGCCATGCTTTTCGGTCAGCATCTTGGCCTTGGACTTGCCAAAGCCCATCGCGCCGCCTTTTCCACCGCCTTGCATCCGGTTCATGAAATAGACCCAGACACCAATAAGCAGCAGGAACGGCAGCAGCGTGATCAGGAACGACTGGAAACCGGATTGCTGCTGTTTCTCGGCGCGAACCGGAATGTTCTCGTCGATCAGCAGTTTGGTGACCTCGGCATCGCCGGGTTTGATGGTGACATAGTTGGCACCGCTTTGCGTGGTATAGCGAATCTGTTCGCCATCCAAGGTCACATTCTTGACTTCGTCGGCTTGAACGGCGGTTACGAAATCAGAATAAGTTCTTTCATTGCTCTGAAGTGTCCCGCCTGGTCCGCTGAACAAATTGAACAGTGCAAGGATCAGCAAAAACAGAACGACCCAGAAGGCGATGTTACGAGCGTTGCCCAAGGAAAGTCTCCCAAAAGATTTCGGCAGATGGGGGTCTGCCGGGTTGCTCTATAAAATAGAGATGATTCAAGGAGGTTCAATGCGATAAAAAAGAAGAATGAAACTCGGGCGTTCCGGGGGCCAATTCAGCCGTCCATCCATTCAACAATCTGGCGGTTGGAGCTGACACCAGTTCATCCCCCAGCCAAACAGCGGGTGAAGCCAACAAGACCTGACGTGGTTTACCCAAGTCCCGCCAATCTGGAACCCTAGGCAGGCCTTGCTCGCCTAATGGTCGGATTTGTACACCAGCGGTCGAAGGTCCTGACAGAATCCAGCGTTTGTCCCACGGCTCGCCGGGGCGCGCGATTTCGCCCTGAACGGCGTTTAGCTCTCTGCAAATCCACGTTTTATTGACCTTTGGGACAAACAAACAGCCATTGACCGACGTAGCGATACCCTCTTTAACAGCCTTCACAGCCTGATCCACCGACGTTTGGCGTGGTGGATACCCCGCTCCGGCAATCCATGCGATGCAGCCGATCACAAGCCGGCGCTGGATTTCCTGAGGCAAAGACTGAAAGGCGGTGCGATCCAAGCATACATCACCGGTTTCCACCACGGCGATTTTTCGGGCGGATTCCTGCGTAAAACGCTCCAACGCCTCACGCGCCTGCGCAAGGTTTTCTGCGACTCGGGTCAAAGAACTGGCCGTGATCCCCAAATCCTTGAGGTCAGACAAGGCCTGCCGTGCCTTGATCCGTTCAAACCGGAGGTCCTGATTCGAGGGATCTTCGATCCAGCCAACTCCCTCACCAGACAGATAGCCACGCAATGCTTGCCTTGTTATACCAAGCATCGGCCGCAACATCGTCACGCCATCCAAAACCCGGTCAACCGGCATGCCCGACAGACCCGTAACACCAGCTGCGCGGCCTAGCCGCATCAGGAAGGTTTCGGCCTGATCATCCGCGGTGTGGCCTAACGCAATCGCGCTGATCGCATTGCGTGTGGCCCATTCGGTCAACAGCCGATAACGCGCCTGTCTGGCCTGATCCTGAAGGTTCCCCTGACCGGCCCACCCTGTCCATTTCAACGTTTGATGCGTGATACCCAAACGCGCGGCAAGCTCGCTTACTTTCTGCGCTTCGGCTTGGGATTCGGGGCGCAAACCGTGGTCAACGGTCGCCGCGAACAACTTAACCTGCTCGTTTTGGGCAATATCATTCAACAGCAAAAGCAGGGCGATTGAATCGCCCCCGCCAGAGACAGCCACACCCATGCGCGGTGGAAGGGTTCGCGGCAAACGCGCCCGAATCCCGGCGCGCAGTTCTTCAGCGTTTTCTGTCAAGAACAGCCCAGGCTTGCCATTTCCTGTGTGGCATTCGTGGCCGAGGTCGACGACGGGAACCGCACGCCCACCTCGCCCAGAGTGATGCAAGCCTGATCGGTCTGCCCTAGACGCCCCAGCGCCGAGCCCAACTCAAACAGCGCCTCGGGTGCGAATGCACCTTCGGAATCGCCGGTAAAGCTGGCCAGAAAGGCCCGCGCGGCCTCACGCGTGTCACCGATCCCAACAAGCGCCCGCCCTCGTTTCAAGTTGGCTTCGGGGGCCAGCGGACTGCCGGGATACGAGGTTTCGAATGTGGCGAATTGCTCCGCTGCGGTCTGATAGTTGCCATCCGCCAGCGCCTGTGATGCGGCATCAAAGTCCGCGCGCTCACCCACGGCAAGTTCACCTTGATCCGTCGGGGCCGGTGCCGTCGGGGTAGTAGGTGTTGTCGGTGCCGCAGCGGTGATTTCGGTTTCGCCACCCAGGGTCGAGGTCTCGCCAAGCGTGCTGAGATCGCCACCTTCCAACTCAACCAAGCGGAATTCCAGATCGCCGATCCGGTTGGTTCCGTCAGTAACAATGTTCTGCACACGTTGGTTCAACTGCTCGGTCTGACGGGTCAGGCGCTGCAATTCAGCCTCAATGGCGTCAACACGTTCCAGAACGGAACTGCCAGCAAGATTGGGTGCCGGAGATCCGGTGGTTGAAAACTCGCGCTTGAGGCGCTGAACCTCGACGTGCAGCACAGTAAGCTCCTGACGGATATCCGCCAGGGTTTGCTGATCCTGTGCACTTGCCACGCCCGCAGTCGCCACGACCGCAGCCAGAACCCATCCTGCAATTCGCATCATCTTACCCCAAAGTTGAACCGGTCAGGACCGTCACCGAACGACGGTTTTTGGAATAGCATTCCTCGGTGCTGCAAATCTCGATCGGGCGTTCCTTTCCGAAACTGACGGTGGTCAACCGGTTGCCCGCGACCCCACGTGAAATGAGGTATTCACGCGCCGCATTGGCGCGACGCGCGCCCAGAGCGAGGTTATACTCGCGAGTACCCTGTTCGTCCGCGTGACCCTCGATCGTGGCGACGAAATCCGTATTGGCCAGCAGCCAGTCTGCCTGTCCCTGCAATATCGTCTGCGCCTGCCCGGTCAGGGTCGACTGATCGACCTCAAACAACACGCGGTCGCCAACAGTTTGCTGGAAATAGGCCGGTGACTGGGGGTCGCTGGGCGAACCCGGCAGGATCGAGCCACTACCGCCCGCGCCACCGCCCAGTGCCGAAGGATCGTTGTTGGTACAGGCGGCCATTACACTTAGCACGCCCAATGCTATGACTTTGCTCAATACATTCATTTCAGGTGCCTCGTCGTTTTATTGCTTTATTGCTGTCTCTGTTATCACAGTGCAGGAAATTTGTGAACTTTTCCAACCCCCTGCCCCGATCACTTCTGCAGTGGGCCCCAGGATGGATCGCTGCCACCATCCGGTGTACGTACCGGGCGCAGGTTCCGACCCGAGATATCCACCGAATACAGTGTCGCCCGACCGCTTGCGCCCTGCGATTCACGGGTGAACATGATGACGCGGCCATTCGGCGACCATGTTGGCCCCTCATCCAGGAAGGACGACGTCAGCAGGCGTTCCTCGCTGCCGTCTGTCCGCATGACGCCGATATGGAACCGACCCTTGTTCTGTTTGGTAAAGGCGATCAGGTCACCACGCGGCGACCAGACCGGTGTACCATACCGCCCCTGTTTAAAGCTGATGCGGGTCGCCTCTCCGCCATTTGCGGGCATGATGTACAGTTGAGGTGTGCCAGAGCGGTCGCTTTCGAACACGATCTGCGACCCGTCCGGCGAATAGCTGGGCGCGGTCTCAATGGCAGGTGTGTTCGTCAAGCGCACGCTCTGGCCCGAGGCCAGATCCATTTTCCAAAGGTCCGTGTTGCCGCCCTGAATCAGCGAATAGACGATGGAGCGGCCATCCGGCGAAAAGCGCGGCGAAAAGCTCATGGTGCCGTCTTGTGTCTTCAATTCAGTCCGTTTGACCCGATCAACGTCCAAAACATAAATGCGCGGCTGACCGGTTTCATAGCTGGTGTACAACAGCCGATCTCCCGAAGGCGAAAAGCGTGGGGCCAGAACAATCGCGGCGCTGTCGGTCAGGTACTGAACGTTCGCGCCATCGTAATCCATGATTGCCAGACGCTTCAGACGCTGGTTCTTGGGACCGCTTTCGGACACAAACGCGACGCGGCTGTCAAAGTAACCGCTTTCGCCGGTCACTCGGGTATAAACCTGATCGGCCACTTTGTGTGCCATGCGCCGCCAGCCATCTGTAGTGCCGGAAAACTGCAGACCATTGCCCAATTCCTGGCCCGAAAATACGTCCCAAACGCGAAATCGCACGGTCAGGCGTTTGCCCGAGACATTGACCGCCCCTGTCACCAAGGCCTCAGCATTGATGGCCTTCCAATCGGCAAATTGCACAGGGGCTTCGAAACTGCTGACCCGGCTGATGAATGCGTCAGAAGAAATCTCTCGGAACAGTCCGGTTCCCGTCAGGTCCGCCGCCACGACGCGCGATATGTCGTTTGCGTATTGTGTGGCCGCTGGCCCGTCGGGCACGAAATTCGGCACCGCAAAAGGCAAGGGTTCGATAATCCCCTGATCCAGCTCAAGACGCAGCGGTCCGCTTTGTGCATACACAGGCGCCGCCAAAATTGTCAGGCCAAGCAACAGGCTGGTCAGAAATCTCATCATTTGATCCGCATCCTCTCGGGATTGAATGTAATCTCAATATCCCGCCATTGTTCGTATTTGTCAGCAGGCAGGGTGTATCCTTTGGCCCCGCAGCGCAAAATCGCTCGCCGGGCGGCCTCATAAGCTTGTCTTGCAGACGCATCGGTACCGCCGGAACTATCCAACATGCTCAGGCTACCGCCGAGCACCTTGCCATCCGGTGTCAGCGAGAACCCGACCACAACGACCGTTTGCAGTGCGTCCGTGGACAGGGAACCAACGTTCCAGCACTTCGACACAGCCAGTCGCATAGCATCCTTCTCACCCGCAGTCAGGGGTGGACCAGACGGTTCGCTGCTCTGCCCCAGCGCCTCGGCCAGTGCGTCGTTGATCGCGGTTTCATCACTTGGCGCGGGCTCTGGTTCGGTCGGTTCTTCGGTCTCGGCCACTTCGGGCTGCGCCGGCGGCGTCGGCCGGTTCGGTCGCACCAGCGGGCGCGGAGAGCTGCGCGGCGCATATTCCTTGGCTTCTTCCGCCTCGGTCACGATTTCATCCGTGGCCTCTTCGGGTGCCGTTTGATCCTGCTGTTCTTGCTGAGTTTCAGCTCCCTCGTCCAGCGATACAGCCGGGGATTCAATATCATCTGGCGCGGCTTCAGGCGGCGGCGGTGCAACAGGTTCAGGCGCTACTTTATCCGCAGGCCGCGGCTGTGCCTCGGGCCCTGGCGGGGCGGGCAAAACGACGGCCTCGGGTTCTGGGGGGGCCAATTCGGGGGGCTGTTCGATCACGACCGGTTCGGGTGGGGGGGCCAGCGGTTCCGGTTCCAGCTCTGGCTCTGGTTCATTTGGCTCAGACACTTCAGGTGTCGGAGGTTCCTGCTCCACCGGTTCAGGGGTGGGGATTTCCTGTTCGGGCGCATCGGGCTGTTGCAGGGCAGTTGGCGTAGGCAGCTCAGGCGCCTCACTTTGAGCCGTCATTGCTGCGAACTGTTCAGCCGAGATCACCGAGATATCCTGCACGGGCATAGGCAATGGTTCGGACCGAAAGGTGCCGCCAAACAGAGCCCACGAAATCAAACTGACATGGGCAATTGCCGAGATCTTGGTGCCGGTATCCACCGCGCGGCCTCACTCTCCACCATCGTCCAGCGCGGGGCCGCCGGTGTCGGTCACCAGCCCCACATTGGAAAACCCACCTGCATTCAGCGCACCCATAACCTGCATCACCTGCGCGTATGGAATTGCACCATCCGCCCGCAGGAACACCCGGTCGCTGCTGCGTTCTGCCGCAATGGCGCGCAGCTTGCCGATCAACTCTTCGCGCGCCACATCCGTGGTTTGAATCTGAACGCGCCCTTCTGCAGTCATCGTGACTGTCAGCGGCTCTTCGTTATCGCCCGGCAAGGCGCTTGCCGCGGTTTTGGGCAGGTCCACCGGCACGCCGACAGTCAACAGCGGTGCCGCCACCATAAAGATAATCAGCAACACCAGCATAACGTCTACAAATGGAGTCACGTTGATCTCGGCCATCGGCTGCGCTCGACCGCGTCGACGGCCGCGTCTGCGCCCGTTCCCGCCTCCGTTCTGCTGAACCGCCGCACCCATTTTAGCTGTCCAACTGACGCGACAGGATGGTGGCGAACTCGTCGGCAAAAGCCTCGTAGCCACCCACGATCCGGTCACTATCAGAACTGAGCTTGTTGTAGAAAATCACCGCCGGGATGGCAGCCAACAGACCCAGGCCCGTGGCCAAAAGCGCCTCGGCAATGCCGGGTGCCACAACGGCCAGGTTGGTGTTTTGCTGCTCGGCAATTTCGATAAACGCGTTCATGATGCCCCAAACGGTCCCGAACAGGCCAATAAACGGCGCGGTCGAGCCCACCGTCGCCAAAATCGGCAATCCTTTTTGCAGTGTCTCGGACTCTTTGGCGATCGCGACATCCATCGAACGGTCAATCCGCGCAGTGGCCCCCGCAATCAGCCCGCCATCCGTTCGGTGCGACCTGCGCCATTCGATCATTCCAGCGGCGAAAATCTTCTCGGAACTGCCGTCGGGCTGCGATCCGGTATGTTCGAACAACTCATCCAGCGGGTTGCCGGACCAAAAGGCCTCGTCAAACACCTGCGCTTCGCGACGGGCGGCGCGGTAGTTGATCAATTTCTGAATGATAATCGCCCAAGACCAGATGGATGCAGCGATCAGCATCAACATCACCAGTTTGACGACAAAGGTCGCGCGGGCATACAGCCCCCACATGGAGAAATCGATCTCCTGCGCCAGCGCCAGCGTTTCAGCTTCCATGAACCTGCTCTTTGTTTTTTTGCCTGACGGCCGTTCGTTTGGCCTTGTTTTGCCAAACGCTATCGCAGTTGGTTATGAAAAGCCAACATAACCACCCCTGACCGACAAATTGTTACATTAATGCGCGAATCTCTGCCGGAAGGCGGACCGGCTTGCCCTGCGCGTTCATGCAAACAGCAGTCACCGAGGCGCGGAAGATCTCGGTCTCCCCCCTCTTGACCAACTGACCCATGGTCAGCCGCACACCAGAGATTGACGACAACCAAGTTTCAACGATCAACTCATCATCGAACTTCGCGGGCGCGACGTAATCGGCCTCGATCCGGCGCACGACCCAGACGATCCCACCATCGCGCATCGCGTTCTGATCGTTGCCCAGACGGCGCACATAGTCAGATCGCGCGCGTTCGATAAATTTGAGGTAGTTCGCGTGGTATACGACCCCGCCCATATCGGTGTCTTCATAGTAGACCCGGATCGGAAAGATATGCTTGTGGGGCGCATCAGCTTCATTGGCCATGATATCAGGTCCGGTCTCTCAAATATGTAACGCGCGGGGCAAATCCTGCTCTGAAACAGATGCATGGTTGCCGCGGTTCCTGCAATCCCTTGCGGGGACAAAGTTCCCACCTTCCCAAGTCCGCTATCGAAATTCGAAGATTTGCCCTCTAGGCTTTCATACATACCAAGTGAATCCGACAGGAGTTTCAATGACTAAAGGACCAAAAGAAGAGAGGATGTTCTTTCTTCCAGTCCTTCAGGGCATCTTGCCGTTCAAACGCGCGACCTTGCCTGCGGAAATTTTGGCAGGCCTGACCTTTGCCTGCCTCGCGATCCCCGAGGTCATGGGCTACACCAAAATCGCAGGCACGCCGGTTGTGACGGGATTGTACACTATCCTTATCCCAATGGCGCTGTTCGCGCTGTTCGGTTCGTCCCGTCATCTTGTGGTGGGGGCGGATTCTGCCACGGCGGCGATTACGGCTTCGGCTCTGGCTGGCATGGCAGTGTCGGGTTCGTCCGAGTATCTGGCGTTGGCGTCCCTGTTGGCGCTGATGGCTGCTGTTCTTCTGATTGCCGCACGCCTCATCGGCTTGGGGTTTCTGGCTGATTTCCTATCCCGAACAGTTCTTGTCGGGTTCTTGACAGGCGTGGGCATTCAGGTCGCAACCGGTGAAATCCCCGGACTGTTAGGGATCGAAAGCGACGGTCACGGGACCATCGCCAAGCTTCAGGCAACCATTCAGAACATCGACCAGACAAGCTGGCCCACATTGGCGGTAGCGGCGGCAGTTCTGCTGATCGTCGTCGGATGCCGGCAGCTGTCACCGAAACTACCCGGCCCGTTATTCGCCATACTTGGGGTAATCCTATGCAGTTGGGCGTTCCAATTCGCCGCATCCGGCATCGCGGTACTGGGCTCGGTCCCCAGCGGCTTGCCTGCGCTCTCTGTCCCGAACGTGGATTGGAGCTGGACCCTGTTCAAACAATTGCTGCCAACCGCGCTGTCCATCTTCGTTGTGATCTTGGCCCAAAGCGCCGCAACTTCGCGGGCCTATGCGGCGCGTTACGAAGAGAAGTTCAGCGAGAACACTGACCTTGTCGGGCTGGGCCTGGCCAATCTTGGGGCAGCCTTCACGGGCACATTCGTTGTAAATGGCAGCCCGACAAAAACCGAGATGGTGGCCAGCGCCGGTGGCCGCAGTCAGGTGGCACAACTGACGACCGCCTTGATCGTCTTGGTGGTCATACTGTTCCTGACCGGCCCACTGGCCTACCTGCCGAATGCGGCACTGTCTGCAGTCGTGTTCCTGATCGGCCTGAAAATGATCGACCTGAAAGGCCTGATTGCAATTTACAGGCAAGCCCGATCAGAATTCTGGATTGCAGTCGCCACGGCTGCGGTTGTCGTCATCGTTGGGGTCGAACAAGGCATCATCTTTGCGATGGTGCTGTCATTGATCGACCATACCCGCCGCGGCTACCGCCCCAAAAATTCAGTGATCGTCAAAACCAAAGACGGTGGTTGGCATTCAAAACCCATTTCCGTGCCAAACCAATTCGAACCCGGGCTCGTCATCTATCGCTTCTCGCACAGCCTTTACTACGCGAATGCACAGCGGCTTTCGGATGAGATCGCGACAATCACCCATGAATCAGATAACAAAGTACGTTGGTTCTGCATCGAAGCCTCGGCCATCGATGACATCGACTTCACCGCGGGCTACACGCTGCGCAATGTCCTCAAGCTCCTGCAGGCAAAGAACATCCGGCTGGTATTCCTCCTGATCGAACCGCATGTCCGGTCAGAGTTGGACAGGTACGGCGTGACCGATTTGGTGGGCGACGACGCATTTTTTGACACGGGAAGCGACTTGTTAAGCGCTTTTCAACACCGCAACACATCCAAATCGTAGATGATCTCAGCTTAAATCACTGCGACTGCTGCATCCGTGCAAACAATCGCAGGCCGTGCGCCGGGTCCTGCGCTGCCCTCGGCAAAACCGGATCATAGGCTGCCCGGATCAGCCCGGCGATATCGGGGCGCAGGACTGTCACCCCCTCGGCGACCGCCAGCGGCGATTGCGTTCTAAACGCAGTGTCCGACCACAGCAAAATGGTCTGCACCACCTGGCTGAGCGCCAGTGTCTCGGCCGGAATCTTGGACAGCTCTTTGTCCATGCGCAGGAAAACAAACGCGGCTCGAATCGCACCGTCCTCTTCAAAGCGGAACACCCGATACTGATTTGCATCCGCCGCGATCAGCCGGTCCACCAGCGGGGCAAGATCGGGAACCAACCGATCCAGATCTGGAACTTCTAGCAGCTCCTTCCAGTCGCGGAAAAAGAACACCATGCAGTTCGCACCAAGTTCCGGATCCGTTTCGGCCATCTTATGATCGGCCAGGCTAACCACGGCCTCAAACGCGCCCTTGACGGTGTTCAGGGTTTCATCCTCGACCCCAAAGACGATAGGCACGATGGGCCGACCCCAACGCGCAAACAGGAACTCTCCGCTTTCACGGGTGAACAACGACTGAATGTCTTCGGGGGTCACGCCCAATCCTTCATCTTTTCGAAAGTACTCTTGCCGAAGGCATAAAATCTAAAGGCCTCAGCTTCAACCAAACAGATCGCTCTGGCCCTTTGGTGCCGCCATTCCCAGATGCGTCCAAGCCTTCTGCGCCAACATCCGACCGCGTGGCGTGCGCTGGATCAGCCCTTGCTGCAACAAATAGGGCTCGATCACGTCCTCCAGCGAATCGCGACTTTCCGACAACGCAGCCGACAGGGTCTCAATCCCGACCGGACCACCGGCATAGTTCTCAGCAATCAGCTTAAGGTATCGCCGGTCGGCACCATCCAAGCCCAGATTATCCACTCCCAACCGCGTCAGCGCGCCATCCGCCAGATCCAGGGTGATACGTCCATCGCCTTCGACGATGGCGAAATCCACCACCCGTCGCAGCAATCGCCCTGCGATCCGCGGGGTCCCGCGCGATCGGCGCGCAATTTCTCTGGCGCCCGCATCATCAGCAGGCGCGCCCAGTTTGCGGGCATTGCGCGTAACGATCTCGTGCAACTCGTCCACTGTGTAGAACTGCAACCGCGTCGGAATGCCAAATCGGTCGCGCAATGGGGTGGTCAGCAAGCCCATCCGCGTCGTTGCTCCGACCAAAGTAAACGGCTGCAACTCAATCCGCACAGTCCGCGCTGCCGGGCCTTCGCCGATCACCAGATCCAGCTCGAAATCCTCCATCGCCGGATACAGAACCTCTTCGACGGCCGGGTTCAGACGGTGGATTTCGTCGATGAACAGCACATCGCGGGATTCCAGATTGGTCAGGATCGCGGCCAGATCACCCGCCTTGGCCAGAACCGGCCCCGAGGTCATGCGGAAATTCACCCCCAACTCGCGCGCCATGATTTGTGCCAGCGTCGTTTTACCCAGGCCCGGAGGGCCATGAAACAGCGTGTGATCCATCGCCTCGCTCCGCATACGCGCGGATTGGATAAAGATGCGCAAATTTGCCCTCGCCTCGGCCTGACCGATGAATTCGTCTAACCCCTGCGGACGCAGGGCGCGGTCGTTATCCTCGGGCAAGGGATCGGGGCGCAATGTGGGATCGGCGTCTACCATTCAGTTACCCTTTCGGAGCCAGCAACTTGAGCGCCGCCCGGATCAATTCAGCCTCGCCTGCATCCGGTAGGCTGGCGGCCGCTTCGGCCACGGCCGAGGCCGCCTCGGATGGTCCGTACCCTAAATTGCCAAGGGCTGACAGTGCCCCCGCCGAAGCTGCGGCAGACCCCGAGGCAGGCTTGGCCGCCTGTTTGGGCGCTGGTGCCGGTTCAGACAGCTCAACAACTTCCAATCCGGGACCGTCCATCGCTTCGGTCACGGTCCCGCCCATCGCCATAACACCCGGCGCTTTGTCTTTTAGATCCAGCACGATCCGCTGCGCCGTCTTTGGGCCCACGCCTTTCGCCGCCTTGACGGCACCCCAATCCCCAAGCGCAATGGCACGGCTGACCCCATCCGGACCCAGCGCGGACAGTATAGCGAGCGAGACCTTGGCCCCAACGCCCTGAACCGAACACAGCAGGCGATGCCATTCCTTTTCGACCAGAGACAAAAACCCGAAAAGCTGCATCAGGTCCTCGCGCACCACCATATCGGTATAGATCGAGACAGCCTCGCCAACGCCCGGCAGCGCGGCCATGGTCCGGTCCGAGCAGTAAACCAGGTATCCAACCCCACGCACGTCGATCAACACGTGATCCGCTGCGCGATAGTCCAGTCGTCCGGTCAGTTTCCCGATCATGCCCGCACCTCTTTCACGCGCGCCTGCGGCGCTGCGCCGTAATATGAATGACAGATGGCAATCGCCAGCGCATCCGCGGCATCCGCCCCTTTGGGCTTACAGCCCGGCAGTTGCAATTTGACCATATGAAGAACCTGCTCTTTCTCGGCATGCCCAACGCCCACAACCGTTTTCTTAACCCGGTTGGGCGCGTATTCCCCCACGGGCAGCCCTGCTTGCGCCAGCGTCAACAACGCCACACCACGCGCCTGGCCCAGCTTCAGCGTACCAGCCCCATCCTTATTGACGAAGGTCTGTTCGATGGCCGCCTGATCGGGCTGATGTTCTGCAATGACTTCGACGATTTGATTGTAGAGAGACAGCAAACGCTCGCCCAAATCGTCCCCGTCAGACTTGCACAGTCCGTTGGCGACGTGGCTCAGGCGGCTGCCATGCGATTCGATGACGCCCCATCCCAGGGTCCTAAGCCCCGGATCAATGCCCAAAATCCGCATATTTCGCCTCGGCCTGCTCGAGTTTTTGTGATCTTTTTTACGGATTAGCACGAAGCGTGAACATTTTCCAAGCGAATTGACAGAGAGCGCAAAAACGACAGACCTGTTTCACAGGCGACAAAACGGCCAGTTTGCGACAGTCAAAAGTCTGAAATCGACACGTTTCATGAAGCAAAAATGGCCAATAAATTAAGGGGTTCTAATGAATCTTGAGCTCTGCAAAAAACGCATAGGACAGTTGCAATTTCCGCACTTGCACAGCCGATTTGGCGGCACTAGATGCCGCTCAGATCGAACGATCAAAACGTAAACTTAAACCAGAAGGAAACAGGATATGGCTGCACTGGACACCACCCGCACCACCATCGGCTCATTCGGCCTCGTCGGCCGTATCGGCGCATATTTCGCATCGGTCGTGAACGCCGCTGTCGAATGGAATGACGCCCGCGTTACTCGTAACACGCTGAGCGGTCTGACAGATCGCGAGCTGGAAGATATCGGACTGTGCCGTGGCGATATTGACGTCGTGGCCGATGGTCGTCGTTAAGATTTAACACACCCACTCATATGTCCCTTCCCTCCCTCGGGGGCAAAGCAGAACGCCGCGCATGCAGAATGCGCGGCGTTTCCGATTCTTTGGCCGGACGTCAGGGCAGCAGCCGTGCCAGCTGTTCCGAAAGCATCAGCGATACCGGGTCGATTTGCATCACCCAGGCACCGGCTTGTTCAACCGAGGTGCCCTCGTTCAATGCGTCAACCCTGTATTGATAGCCCGAAGGCCCAAGGCTGGTGAGCAAGAAGGTCTTGAATGCAAACAACCCAAGCAGACACATCAGTAGAACCTTAAGGGGTAAAGCTGACTTCACCCTCTGCGGTTTCATCACAACCAACCCGTCCTTGCGCATCGTCGCGCGATAGCCACGGCTTAGTTTTGCGTGTTTCTTGCTCAGGCGATTTACGCGCTGATCAAATTCTAGTTGTTTTCCCGTCATGGCAGCCTCCAAAACCGCCCCCCGATTCCACGTTAAGACGGTAGAAACAGAATGCGACAAAATCGAGGCAAAACTCCAGAAAGCTCCAGTAAATGGCCCAAATTTAGCCCTGTTTGCTTAATATTAGCGTCGTCCACTCACCAATTTGGTCATTTTTCTCTAAATTGAAACCGTTTTGTACATAAACAGAAACCACATCATCGGCTTGTTCGTTAAGGATTCCAGATAAAATTGCGTATCCACCGACGCGCAGATTCGCTGCGATTTCGGGGGCCAGAGCAACCAGTGGCCCCTTGAGGATATTTGCGAAAATCAGATCGTAAGGTGCGATCGCGCCCAGATCGGGATGGTCAAAGCCCGCCGCTTCCACGCAACGGACCTTGCCTGCCATTCCATTGGCCTTCAGGTTGGCCTCGGCGACATCAACAGCCACTTCGTCGATATCGCTGGCGATGATCTCACCTTCCCAGACCCGCGCTGCCGCCATGGCCAGCACGGCAGTGCCACAGCCGATATCGGCCACTTTGGTCGCCGTGAACCCTTGGCTCAGAAGATGGTCCAGCGCCTTTAGGCATCCCAAAGTGGTGCCGTGATGGCCAGTGCCAAAGGCCATTGCGGCCTCGATCAGTAGCGGGATGCGTCCCTCAGGCAGTTTGTCAGCGTCGTGGCTGCCATAAACAAAGAACCGTCCAGCATCGACCGGTGCCAGTTCCCGGCGCACATGGGCCACCCAATCGGTATCGGGCAATTCTGACACAACAAACGGCTTGGCCTCAAACGCGGCGGCCAAGACGGCCAAAGCGGTTTCGTCCGGAGTTTCGGTGAAATACCCACCAACTTCCCAAAGTCCCGAACCATCCTCGACCTCGAATACACCAACGCCGGTTGGTTCCGGATCCAGACGCTCCATCGCTTCGCCCAGCCCTTCGGCAGCTTTTTTACCGGTCAGTGTAGTCAGCGCAGTGAATGTGGGCATGAGGGCCTCCTGTATCAATTGACACAGCGCCTATGGCGATGGCCCGCCAAGGTCAAGCATTGGCGCTTATTCGGCAGGTGCCGGCGCGTATTTCGACAAGATCGTTTCATTGCCCGGTTCCGGGTGGCGCGGGATCAGTAAGGACAATCCCAACGAGATCATCGCCATCGCAGCGGCCAGTGTAAAGACTGCACCAGGTGAGATGACCCACAGCAGGCCCAGAAGCGCAGGAAGGAACACAGCGGCGATATGATTGATCGTGAACGCCACAGCCGCCGTCGGTGCGATATCTGCAGGATCGGCGATTTTCTGAAAGTAGGTCTTCAGAGCAAGCGCCAAAGCGAACAGAACATGGTCGATCACATATAGGGTTGCAGCCAGTACCACGCCCCAACCAAACCAGTAGATACCACCATAGGCCGCAAAAACGATCGCCAAGCCGGTGTATTCGAAGACCAGCGTGCGGCGTTCGCCAAACATCGATACGGCCTTGCCCAACATCGGGGCCGCCGCCATGTTGATCACCAGATTGATCAGATAGAGGCTGGTCAATTCGTGAACTTCAAACCCGAACTTCTCGACCATCATGAAGCCCGCGAAGACAACAAAGATCTGCCGCCGCGCGCCGGCCATGAACTGTAGCGCGTAATACAGCCAGTACCGACGACGCAGGATCAGTTTTTTGGTCTGCGGAGTTGGGGCATCGAATTGCGGAAATGCGAACAGGCAGAACAGCGCCAGCAGGGCAGTCACACCACCAGCGGCCATGAATACAATGTTGTAGGACAGATCAAACCGGTCCCAGGTCAAAACGATCAAGCCATAGACCACTGCAGTCGCGGCAGACCCCATGGCCACCAGCCACCCCAGAACCTGCGGCGCGCGATCTATGGGCAGCCATTGCAGCTGCAGCGATTGGTTCACCGTTTCGTAGTAGTGAAAGCCGATCGAGCTGAAGAGCGTAACAAACAACAACCCGCCGAGGCTGGGAAACCATGCAGTCACCGCAGTCGCCACACCCAACATCATTAGCGAGATCATCGCCAGCACCTGCTCACGCACGAAAATGATCACCGCAATCACGCCAACAGCAAGAAAACCAGGGATCTCCCGCACAGTGTGCAGTAACCCAATGTCGGCCCCGTCAAAATTCGCCACCTCAATGACGAAATTGTTCAACAGCGCGCTCCACGCGTTGAAGGCAATCGGCATCGTCAGCGCCATGACGAACAAGAGCGTCACAGGGCGGCGCCAGAACGGAAGGCTCTGCGCCTCGGACAGGGGCATCGGTTTCAACATGGGACTCCTCTACGCCCATTTTCAGATTTTGGCGAGGCCGAAGCAGTGCGCGCACAATCGATCTGCGCTGATGCAGAGGTCAGTAGAAACTCTGCGGATCGATATCCACGGTCAAACGCAGGTCACCCTTCAGGCGCAAAGGTGCGATCCAGCGTGCTATCGCGTCCTGAATCGGTGCGCCCTTGGGTGCCTTGACCAGCAATCGCACGCGGTGTCTGCCGCGAATCCTCGCAATAGGCGCCGGTGCCGGGCCAAATACCTGTGCCCCGATATCACGCAGTGGCGCATCGTTTCGGGCCATTGCATTTCCAATATCAAAAACTGGTCCAACCTCAGGTCCGGACAGGACGATCCCGGCCATACGGCCGTATGGCGGCACACCTGCTGCCTGCCGTCCGGCGGCCTCGGCCTTCCAAAATCCTTCTTCGTCACCTGAAAGAATAGCGCGGATTACAGGATGCTCGGGCTGGAATGTCTGCAACAGGGCCTGCCCTGGCTTGTCCGCCCGGCCTGCCCGACCTGCGACTTGCCGCATCAACTGGAATGTCCGCTCAGCGGCGCGCAGGTCCGCCCCGTGCAGACTAAGGTCGGCATCGATTACCCCGACCAAAGTCAGATTGGGAAAGTTGTGCCCCTTCGCGACCAGCTGCGTACCGATGACGATATCGGCATCGCCCTCGGCAATCTCTTCGATCTTGGCTTTCAGGGCGCGGGCCGAGCCAAACAAATCGGAACTCAGCATCGCGATCTTGGCATCGGGAAACGTCGCCTCAGCCTCCTCGGCCAGCCGCTCGATCCCCGGGCCGAC
Organism: Ruegeria sp. CDSA246; assembly: GCF_059611225.1. NCBI lineage: Bacteria > Pseudomonadati > Pseudomonadota > Alphaproteobacteria > Rhodobacterales > Roseobacteraceae > Ruegeria > Ruegeria sp. CDSA246. The sequence goes on from NZ_JBXWPD010000006.1 coordinate 18,573, forward strand.
CGGGGCCAACTTGCCCTCGACGCCGCATGAGGGACATTCCTCGGGCATCGGCTTGGTCTCACCGCATTGGTGACACATCAGCCGTTTCAGAAACCGGTGCTCGACCATTCGGGCGTCACAGTGATCACAGGCAATCTGTTCCCCGCAAGCGCGGCACAGGGTCACCGGCGCATACCCACGGCGGTTGATGAACAGCAGCGATTGCTCGCCCTTCTCGATCCGCTGCATCACCGCCTGCCGCAAAAACGGAGAAATCCATGTCCCCGGTTGCATCTGTTCGGCCCGCATGTCGATGGGCTTCATCTCCGGCAACACCGCCGCCCCAAACCGCGAGGTCAGATCAACCCGTTCGTACTTTCCCGCCTCGGCGTTGGCCCAGCTTTCCAGCGAAGGTGTTGCGCTGGCCAGAATCACCCGCCCGCCACAAATGGCGGACCGCAGAACAGCCATGTCCCGCGCGCTGTAATGCACGCCGTCCTCTTGTTTGTACGAGGTGTCGTGTTCCTCATCGACCACCACCAGGCCAAGGTTACGGAATGGCAGGAACAACGCTGAGCGCGCGCCAATTACCATTTGCGCATCCCCCTGCCCGACCATCCGCCAGACCCGGCGGCGTTCGGTCATGGTCGCGCCGGAATGCCACTCGGCTGGGCGTGCACCGAACCGCGCCTCAACCCGCGTCAGGAATTCCGCTGTCAGAGCGATCTCGGGCAGCAGAACCAAGGCTTGTCGGCCCATCCGCAGCGCCTCTGCGACCGCCTCCAGATACACCTCGGTCTTGCCCGAACCCGTCACGCCCTTAAGCAGCGTGGTTCCATATTCCCCAGACCGCTGGCCCTTCTGCAACTTCTCAACCGCCGCCGCCTGATCGTCGGTCAACGCTTTGCCCGGCAAATCCGGATCCAGATGCGGATAGGGCAAATCGCGCGGGCTATCTTCTTCCCGTACAGCGCCCTGCTTGACCAACCCTTTGACGACCGAAGACGTCACTCCGGCCTGTTCGGCGAGTTCTTTCAGGGTGAACGCCAGCCCGCCATAGTTGCGGAGTACCTCCAGCACACGGGTGCGTGCGTCGGTCATCCGGTCCGGCTCGCCATTACCCAACCGATAAACCTTACGCATCGACGGCGGATCACCCAAACCCGGCGCTCGGGTTGCCAGCCGCAACATCGCGGACATCGGTGTCAGGGTGTAATCGGCAACCTTCCCCAGAAACAGCCGCATTTCTTCGCGCATCGGCGCGACCTCAAGCACCCGGATCACGGATCGCGCCTTGTTCAGGTCGAACCCGCCCTGTCCCGGCCCCCAGACGACACCCAGTACTTTGCGCGGCCCCAGCGGAACCTCTACGAACGCCCCCAGAAAACAGCCCCCCTCGGGCGCCTTGTAATCCAGCGTCCGGTCCAGCGGTTGTGCGGTCAGAACCGCAACCAGCTCTCCGTGGTCGAAATACTCCTGAGTGCTCAACGCATATCCTTGGGCTCGGGGGTTCCAGCATGGGTCTCTTTGAGGTAAAGCCATCCGCGACCAAGGCCAACCCATCAAAGGACTGCCCGCATGAAATTCTTCGTAGACACAGCCGAGATCGACGCCATTGCCGAACTGAACGATCTGGGCATGGTGGACGGCGTGACCACCAACCCCTCGCTGATCCTGAAATCAGGTCGTGACATTCTGGAAGTGACCAAGGAAATCTGTGATCTGGTCGACGGCCCGGTTTCAGCCGAAGTTGTGGCCACCGAAGCAGACGACATGATCGCCGAGGGCCGCAAGCTGGCCAAGATCGCGCCGAATATCGCCGTGAAAGTTCCGCTGACATGGGCCGGTCTGAAAACCTGCAAGACGCTCAGCGACGAAGGCCAGATGGTCAACGTCACACTCTGCTTCTCGACCAACCAGGCGCTTTTGGCCGCAAAGGCGGGCGCAACCTTCATCTCGCCCTTCATCGGTCGCCTGGATGACATCAACCTTGATGGCATGGATCTGATCGCGGATATCCGTCAGGTCTATGACAATTTCGGTTTTGAAACCGAAATTCTGGCCGCTTCAATCCGCACCGTGAACCACGTGACCGACAGCGCCCGCATCGGTGCTGACGTGATCACCGCACCGCCTGCCGTGATCAAGAAACTGGCCGATCACCCGTTGACGGACAAAGGTCTGGAAACCTTCCTGGCCGACTGGGCCAAGACAGGTCAGAAAATCCTCTGACTCTTTGCGCGACCGCGCGGCACCGTCAGGTGCCGCGCCCGGCACAACTGCCAAGCCTTGATCTTTGATCAAGGTTTCGCAGGCGGGAGCCGTAGGTCACAGTGGGAATGAAATGCACCGCCAATGCATTTTTTCCAAGGAAACCGCCATAACTCATGTTATAAGCCCCTCAACAAAAAAAGACCGAGCGGGACATGAGCAGCAACACCAAACTCCAGGACAACTTGCGCGCCGCGATTCTGGCTAAACCAGACGCCGTGCTGGACGACAAGGACCTGATGCAGGCACTTGTGACAGCCAACGAACAGGCGCGCGGGGACAACGTCATCGACCTGCGCGGCATCGCCATGCAACGGCTCGAGGAACGGCTGGACAGGCTGGAAGACACCCACCGGTCCGTTATCGCCGCAGCATATGAAAACCTTGCAGGCACAAATCAGGTGCATCGTGCCGTTATCCGCATGCTGGAACCGGCCGAATTCGAAGATTTCCTGCGCACGCTCGGCTCGGATGTGGTCGAAATCTTGCGCGTTGATCGTATCAAGCTGATTCTGGAATCCACAGCCACACAGGAAGACCCCGCCATCGACACTCTGGGCGGTGTTTTGTCCGTAGTCGAACCCGGTTTCGTGGACAATTACCTGACCTTCGACCGCGGCGGCCCCGCTCGCGACGTGGTTCTGCGCGAGATCCTCCACCCGACGCACAGGATTTTTGGACCCAACGCAGATCACCTGCGGTCCGAGGCTTGCCTGCGGTTGGATCTGGGCGAGGGTCGGTTGCCCGGCATGATCGTGATGAGCGCAAGGGACCGCAACCACTTCTCGCCGCAGCTGGGCACTGATCTTCTGTCGTTCTTCGCTGGCGTCTTCGAACGTTCGATGCGCCACTGGTTGTCGTGAGCCTGATCTCACCCGCCTGCCGCGACGCGTTACAGTACTGGCTGGACAGCCTGAGCGCGCTGGCGGGGCGATCGGAAAACACCCAAGCCGCCTATCGTGGTGACGTCACCGACTTCCTGTCTTTCATGACACTACACCACAGTGAACGGCAGGGATTGGCAGCGCTGGCCCGCATCACCGTGTCCGACATGCGCGCCTGGATGGCCGATCAGCGCAGCGCAGGTGTTGGCGCGCGATCCTTGGCGCGCAAGCTGTCTGCGGTCAAAAGCTTCTACCGATGGCTGGCTGAACGCGAAGGGTTCGAACCCACCGCGGTTCTGTCCACACGCGCGCCAAAGTTTACCCAAAAACTCCCCCGCCCGCTGGCCGAAGACGCAGCCCGCGCGATGATCGACACGGTCGAACTTCAGGCGTCAAACGACTGGATCTCGGCCCGCGACGTTGCTGTCGTCACATTGCTATATGGCTGCGGTTTACGCATCTCTGAGGCGCTGTCTTTGACAGGAAGCGACGCACCTTTGCCGGGTAGCTTGCGTATTGTGGGAAAGGGCGGAAAAGAACGCATCGTTCCGGTGATTCCGGCCGCCCGCACCGCCGTTGACCGTTACCTGCAGCTTTGCCCGCATCCACAATCCCAAGAAAAGGCTTTGTTCCGTGGGGTGCGGGGCGGTGCGCTCAATCCCCGTGCAATTCAGGGCGTGATGGCCAAGGCGCGCATGCAGCTTGGCCTGCCCGCAACCGCCACTCCGCACGCTTTAAGGCACAGTTTTGCCACCCACCTGCTGTCCGCAGGGGGCGATCTGCGCGCCATTCAGGAATTGTTGGGCCATGCCTCGCTTTCCACCACGCAGGCCTATACGGCCGTAGATACGGCCCGATTGATGGAAGTCTACAACCGCGCGCACCCCAAGGCCTGATCGCAGGTCCCACGATAACGTCTGGGCTGTACCCTTACCCGGCTTTTAGTTTGCATCTGCAGCGCGCATCGTCCAAGAGACACAAATGACAATAAAACTCAAAGCCCTTTCCGTACATCTGTTCACCGCGACCGGTGCCGTCTTTGCAATGTTGGCCATGCTGGCCGCGGTCGAGGAAAAGTGGAGCCTTATGTATCTGTGGCTTGTGATCTCGTTCATCGTGGACGGAATCGACGGCCCGCTTGCGCGCCACTACCATGTCAAAAAGAACGCACCGGAATTTGACGGTGTTCTTCTGGACCTGATCATCGACTATCTGACCTACGTGTTCATTCCGGCCTTTGCGCTGTTCAAATCGGGGCTGATGGACGGTTGGACAGGCTGGTTTGCGATCATTGTGATCACCTTTGCCAGCGCCATGTATTTCGCGGACACGCGGATGAAGACCAAGGACAACTCGTTCTCGGGGTTTCCGGGTTGCTGGAACATGTTCGTCATCGTGATCTTCGCGCTAGAGCCCAACTTCTGGGTGATCCTGCTGCTGGTTTCACTGTTGTCGCTGGCGATGTTCCTGCCGTTGAAGTTCATTCACCCTGTGCGGACGGAACGCTGGCGCAACGTGTCACTGCCCATCGCGTTCGCCTGGACGTTCTTCGCCGGTTGGGCTGCCTGGGTCGATTTCCATCCCGAAAGCTGGGCGCATTGGGGGTTGGTGATTACAAGCCTCTACCTGGTTTCAGCTGGTATTGCGCAGCAAATTATCCCGCTGCGCAACAACTGAACGCTACAGGATTTCCTCAACCTCGAACTCGGTGCCGTTATGGGTGAACACATCACCCTCTTGCAGACCGGTCATGGTCAGGTAGATCGGGCTCTGGGTTGAAATACCCATATAGGTTTTGCCGTCCACCTCGAACCGTGTAGTCGAAACACAGACCACGAAACGGCGGTTGTTGAACTTGACAACAGCGCCTGGCTGAACCCGGTCCGTCAGGCTGAAATCCGTGTTCTCGATCACATCAATCTTGGCGTGGTGCGCATGAACGGGTGCATCGAACGCCGCCGCCAGATCCGCATTCTCGCGCGAGGCGGCAATGTCATCCTTGTCATGCCCTTCGCGGTCGTCCAGCTGCGAGTCTTTTAGAAATGCGTCGTAATGCGCCTGCGCAGTTGCCAGTTCCTGTTCTTCCAGCGACATCAGGCGGTCTATGATGGCCTTTTTGCGAGCGGCCGGGTCTGTATGGGCGGTCATGCAATACGGTCCTTCAAATTCAGTAACTGATATAGGTTGGGCCGCGAACTCTGGGATTGCAACTGATTTTCGCGCCTCAGATCAGAAGGCCCGCCGCTCGTTCATGACGCAGCAAGGCCACTTTGGTTTCGACACCACCATCGCCCGAGAACCCGCCCAGACCGTTGGCAGACAGCACCCGATGGCAAGGTATAATCACCGGTATGGGGTTCGCACCGCAGGCCTGCCCCACCGGTTGGGGTGGCTGCCCAAGCTCTTTCGCGATGTCCCCGTACGTTCGGGTCTCGCCCAGCGGAATGGCATACATCAGGTCGCAGACATTGCGCTGAAAGTCTGACCCGGCAACACGATACGGCAGATCGAACCGCTCGAGACGCCCCTCGTTATATGCGGTTAACTGTGCGGCGGCTTCCTGCAACAGGGGTGTGTCCGGCCCGTCGTCCTGCCCATCCCACACAAGGCGTGTGATGGCGCCATCTGTTTCTTCAATGCCAAGGCGGCCAAACTGCGTATCAACGGAAATCATCGGCATGGACACAGCGTTTCAGATCGCCGGGGCCAGCGCAAGCGGGGAAAGAAAAACCCCCGGCGGGTGACGCCGGGGGTTCGAATGTTTAGCCCAGCGCTTCGTCGCAGCGCCCACACACACCCGCGTGGGAATGCCGACCAACATCCGGCAGGATCTTCCAGCAACGCTGACATTTCTCGCCATCTGCTTTTTCGAACACGACGCCAACGCCTTCGATTTCCGGCACACGGAACGCCTCGGCAGGGGCCGGGTCGCCCGAAACGGTCAGGCCAGACGTGATGCACATGTCGTCCACGTCGAAAGTGGCCAGCAGATCGCGGGTGTCATTGTCTTCGACATGCACGATTGGTGCGGCCTCAAGGCTGGATCCGATGACCTTGTCCTGACGCTGGATTTCTAACGCTGCAGTCACCGCGCGGCGAACACGGCGAATCTTGACCATAGCAGCCTCAAGTTCTGAATTGCGCCAGTCGGCAGGGGTTTCGGGGAAATCCACCAGATGGACCGAGCTGTCATCGCCGGGGAACCGCTCCAACCAGACCTCTTCCATGGTGAAGACCAGAACCGGGGCCAGCCATGTGGTCAGTCGGTGGAACAGGATATCCAGCACGGTGCGCGCAGAACGGCGACGCAGGTTGTCGCCGTCGCAGTACAGCGCATCCTTGCGGACGTCGAAATAGAAGGAAGACAGATCGACCGTGGCAAAGGTGAACACGGCGCTGAACACGCCCTGGAAGTCGAAGGATGCATAACCTTTGCGCACCTGTTCATCCAGATCGGCCAGACGGCTGAGAACCCAGCGTTCCAGACGCGGCATATCCTCAGGCGCGACACGATCCGCTTCGGTGAAGTCCGCCAGCGAACCCAGCATGAACCGCATGGTATTACGCAGGCGACGATAGCTGTCGGCGGTACCTTTCAGAATCTCCGGCCCGATCCGCTGATCCGCGGTGTAGTCGGTCTGAGCCACCCAAAGGCGCAGGATATCGGCACCATATTGCTTGATAACCTCTTCCGGCACGATAGTGTTGCCCAGAGATTTGGACATCTTGTTGCCCTTGGCATCCAGCGTGAAGCCATGGGTTACCACGTTGCGATACGGCGCACGCCCCTTGGTGCCGCAAGCCTGCAGCATGGACGAATGGAACCATCCGCGGTGCTGGTCGGTGCCTTCCATGTAGACGTCCGCGATGCCGTCTTCAGTGCCATCCTCACGGTCGCGTAGTACGAAGGCATGGGTCGAACCAGAGTCGAACCACACGTCCAGAACGTCAAACACCTGATCGTAGTCATCCGGGTTGGCGATGCCGTCGAGGATCTGTTCTTTGAAGCCGTCAGTGTACCAGATATCCGCGCCGTCTTTCTCGAACGCCGCCTTGATGCGGGCGTTGAGTTCCTCGTTGCGCAGCAGGTAATCCGCGTCGGTGGGCAGAGCGCCCTTCTTGGTAAAGCATGTCAGCGGCACACCCCAGGCGCGTTGGCGGGACAAGACCCAGTCCGGGCGCGCTTCGATCATCGAGTACAGGCGGTTACGGCCTGTCTGCGGCGTCCATTTCACCAGCTCGTCGATAGACCGCAGCGCGCGTTCGCGGATGGTGTCACCCATCTCACCCATGCCGTCGTCCAGTTTGCGATCAACAGACGCAAACCACTGCGGCGTGTTACGGTAGATGATCGGAGCCTTCGAGCGCCACGAATGCGGATAGCTGTGCTTGATCTTGCCACGCGCCAGCAGCCCGCCAACCTCGACCAGCTTGTCGATGACGGCTTTGTTCGCATCACCCTCACCGCCCTTGCGGGACAGGATGAACTTACCGCCAAAGAACGGCAGGTCAGCGCGGAACGAGCCATCGTCCATCACGTTGTAGGTGATGACTTGCTCGAGCATGCCTAGATCACGGTACAGTTCGAATTCCTCCATACCATGCGACGGCGCACAGTGGACAAAACCGGTTCCTTCGGTGTCAGTTACAAACTCAGCGGCGCGGAAGTCGCGGATGTCGTCCCATTCGCCATTGCCACCTTCGGCCCCGGCCAGCGGGTGGGTCAACTGGACACCGGCCAATTCATCGGTGGTTACGTCACGCACGCGAGTCCACTGGTCGTCGTTCAGGCGTGCACGGCCCAGCACGTCGGCGGCCAGATTGTCGGCCAGCAGGAACTTGTCTCCGGCACTAGCCCAGCATTCTTCTGGTGCTCCGGTGACTTCGTAGAGGCCGTAAGAGATGTCCTTACCGTAGACGACAGCCTTGTTCGACGGCATCGTCCATGGCGTCGTTGTCCAGATTACAACAAACGCGTCATCCAGATCGCCAGCATTTACGACTTTGAATTTCACCCAGATAGTGAAGCTTTCCTTGTCATGATACTCGACCTCGGCTTCGGCCAGCGCGGTTTTCTCAATGGGCGACCACATCACGGGCTTCGAGCCCTGATAGAGCGTGCCGTTCATCAGGAACTTCATGAACTCGTCGGCGATCACAGCCTCGGCGTGATAGTCCATTGTGATGTAGGGATCGGGCCAGTTGCCGGTGATACCAAGGCGCTTGAATTCTTCGCGCTGGACGTCGATCCAGCCTTCGGCAAACTTGCGGCATTCCTGACGGAAGTCGACGATGTTCACCTCGTCCTTGTTCTTGCCCTTCTTGCGGTACTGTTCCTCGATCTTCCATTCGATTGGCAGGCCGTGACAGTCCCAGCCGGGCACATAGCGCGCATCATGACCCATCATCTGATGGGACCGCACGATCATGTCCTTGATGGTTTTGTTCAGCGCGTGGCCGATATGCAGGTGGCCGTTGGCGTACGGAGGGCCATCATGCAGGGTAAAGGCCGTGCGGTTCTCTTTTTCACGCAGGCGGTCATAGACACCGATTTTCCCCCACCGTTCCAACCACGCGGGCTCGCGCTTGGGCAGGCCAGCGCGCATGGGGAAGTCGGTTTTGGGCAGGTTCAGCGTGTCTTTGTAATCAGGTGTTTGGGTCGTGTCGGCGCACATTTGGGGCGTCCTCAGGATGATCTTGTCGTGTTTGGATCGAAGCGGTCAGTGCGAATTCTCAAGCACCTTTGCCCGGCGTCTCGCGAAATCAGAGCGCCGGGGATATAATTCGAATAATGATGGCCATCCGGTCATACATGCCGGGCTTATAGGACGCCCGCGCCTAATGGTCCAGAGGTTCCGCCCCATGCGGCGAATGGCGCAGCGTGGCCCACCGGTTCAACCACGCCAAACCGGCCAGCGCAAGGCCCAGCGCCAGCAGTGAGAACACCCGGATCAGCCCCCCCAAACCAGCGATATCGACCAGGAACACCTTGGCCACGGCAAGCCCAATGACGACCAACCCCGCCTTGCGCATCATGTCCGATCGACGGGCGAGTGACTGATAAAACAGCCCCGCACCGATCAGCAGTAGGGCCATGGTGTAGGTGTATAGCTCGGGCTGGGTGACACCGTTGCCTTCGTACATACCGCTGGCCCCCTGCCAAACATGGCGAATGGTCAGGCCCAGCCAGACGGCACCCAAGGCTGTTGCCAGACCGAAGCACCCTTGTTTCCATCGCGGGTGCAGTGCAGGCAGCCAAGCAGCCGACAGAGCCAAAACAATGGCGGGCAACAGGTAAGCCACGGCGAGGGTATTCAGTATTGGCACCCCAAGAACCGGATCAGCTTGCGCATTCAGCAATGGGTTCGCCTCGGTCAGCGCCTGCGCCAGGCGAACAACACCATGTGCCGCAAAGAACAACGCCAGCCCGTAGCGCGCATAATTCAGTTTTCCGCCCAGTTCGAACCGCCGCACCTGCGCGCAGGCCAGCAGCAGCCAGATCAAGGACAAAAGCCCCAGCCCCCAGTGGCTGTCATGGGCACCGCCGTTGCCAAACCCTTCGAGCCAGCGCAGCAACAGCAAGGACAGCAAGATGCCCGCCGTCGCCCAGGCGGCGCTTTCCAGAAGCAGCGCGATGACCGGACGGTTCAATGGGCGCAGGATGGCCCAGGCCGCCAGAAATCCAACAGCAGCTGTGGCATAGACAAGCGCCATTTCTGCGACCGGTGCCGAGTTTGCCCAATCCAGACCGGGATTCAGTACAAGCCGGAGCGTGACAGTGAAGACGCCAGCCCAGATGAACCAACCCATAGGTGGAAGATCAAAGCGCCGATCCAGCACCGCCGCGGCCACGATCACGGCCACAAAAGCAATTGTCAGGGCAGCCGAACTTAGGACAATCACGCAGGCAAAGGTCAGGCAAGACAAAGCCGACAAGGTCACCAAAGCCGCCCGCAGCCGGTTTTCGCCGTCGACGCGCGCGAAACGCCCGGCCAGAACAACCATCATCACCGCCAATGCAACCGCATGCAGCGCCCACGGATAGGCTCCGATAACTTCATCGGGATGCCATCCAAGCTCCAGCGCGATTGCCAACAACGGTGCAAATACTGCGGCACCGCCCGCCCATACAGCCCGGTACTCGGTTGCGCGAAACGATCGCCAAGCTGAAAGGCCTGAGATCAATGCACCCAGTGCCACCAACAGGGTAACCGCCCACGGGAAATCCGCCTCGGCGGTTTCGGCATAGGTTTCAGCGAAGCGGCGCGCGACAGAGCCGTTGTCCCACCCTTGGATCAGTACGAACCAAGTTAGACCAGCGGCTGGCAGTATGGTCAGGTCTTGCAGGGCCCGCGCCTGGCTTGCCCAGGTCAGCAAACCCAGCGTCAGGCCTGCCAACAGCATGATTCCCAGCCAAAATTCGGCCGCTGAGTCTGGCCAGTGTATCGCCAGGATTACTGCGCTGACGCTCACCGCGCCAAAGGCAAGGCGTGTCGGAAACTCTGGCCACTGGAGGCCCTTTTGGATCGTAACGATTTCGCTGATCATGCGCCCCTCGTGTTCCGGCCAGATCCGCCGCACGGGGATCGCGATCGCGATGATCGCCAATGCAGTTACGCCGACAAGATACCCCGACTCGGTCGCGGGTGCCGAAAGCACCAGCAGCAGGCACGCGGAATAAGCCCCGACTAGCGTCAGAACGGATATCCACGCCCAGCGCCGCACGGTGTCGATACCCAACCCAAGGACGGCGATCACAAAGAAATAGCCGTACAACCAGCCGGGATCGGTCGAGGTCCCGCCCACCACGAAGGGTGACGCAAACGCACCAATCAAACCGACGGCCGCCAGCAAGGGGCCGTGGAACCAGCCCAAAACAAGCCCCACAAGCGCAACAGCAATCATGGCAATCAAGGCCGCTTCGGGACCAAGCAGATCGTACAACTGCCTTGCAGCCAGCAAGCCACCGAACAGCGTCACCAGCCCGGCCCCAGAAAAGACCGATGGCAGGTAAGCTGTGGCTGAAGACTCGTCATCGCCATACTTCCGGCGGATCACCTCACCCGCGCCGATCAGCGTCGCGCCGAACATCAGGGCCGCAATGACGCGCATCGTTGGCGACAACAACCCGCTTTCGACCCCGTATTGGACCAGAAAAACGCCAGCCAGCGCCAAAGACAGGGCGGATACCGCATAGAACCAGTTCTCGCGCAGCCAAGCGCTCAGTGCGGCGATTCGATCGTCCTTCGCCGTTTCGGGGAGGGGTATCTTTTGTGGCTCAGGTGCTGAGGTGCCTTCTTTCGTTTCGACCTCGGGTGGTTCTGTTTAGATTGCCGGCCACGGAGAGCTCTTTTTATCCCTCGCTTGCGTCGATTCAGGTACTGTTTCTGGCGCTGGCAGGTCGCCACCAAGTGTGCGAATCTGCTGTTCAAGTTGCTCCACCCGGCGGCGCAGTCGAACCTGGGATACCAACAGAACAAGGATGGCCACCGGGACGGCCAGAACGATCAATCCAACGAGTACGAGCAGCGATTCCAACAGAGGCCTCCGGGCAAATGTGCCGTCAACCTAGCCGGGTGTCGATCTGCGCAACAGTCCGAAAAACCGTGTTTTTTGCGGGCTACGCAGTTCAGAACGCCTTATCCCCAGCCAAGGGACAGTCCGGCAACCATCAACCAGATGATGACCAACACAGCGGCAATCGAACCAGATGAGAAACAGGCGTCGACAAGTTTTACCGTCGCCGGATCAGATCAGGGTCCATCATCGACTTTGAAATATTGACAATCTACACCGCGTGCCCAGCGGTACTTCTTATAACTAGGGATGGAACAACGAGCCAACAAAATACGCCATCAGTGCGGCCGCGCCGCCGATCGCAAAAGTCTCTAGACCTGACCGCCACCATGGAGCCAGTGACCACCTGCTTTTCAGAGCTCCGATGATAAAGAAGACCGCCATGGTCATGGTAATCGAGAGCTGAAAAGCCCGATCGAACGACAGCAGAAACGGCAGCAGCGGGACCATGCCGGCCACAAGAAACGCCAAAAACGTTGCCATCGCGGCTTTGAACGGGTTCGGATCGACGCTGCCCAATCCGTATTCACCCTCGATCATCAGATTGATCCAATTGTCGCGGTTGGCTGTGATGGCGTCCGTGGCCTCATCCAGCACGCGCCCCGACAGGCCCTTTTGCGACAAGATCGCATGCACTTCATCCCGCTCGCCTTCCGGGTATAGTCTGATGTGACGTTCTTCGATGGACCGGATGCGGCGGATATTGTCCAGCTCGGCCTTGGTGCCCGAGTAATTACCCGCCGCCATGGAAAACCCGTCCGCCAATACATTGGCCAGTCCCAGCGCAACGATAATAAAGGGTGACAGGCCCGCCCCGGCTACACCCGCCACAATGGCAAAGGTGGTTACGGACCCATCGATCCCACCATAGACCACATCCCGCAAAACACCGCGCCCCGGTGGCGCGTTGATGCGTTCTGCAATCTCTTGCTGGCTGTGTCCGTGATCGGTCATGGCTGGCTCTGACACTGTTATGCACGACAGCCAACCACTGTACCTTGCGTCAGGTCAAGTTTTGGAAAACAAGCCAGCCAGAGCACGTTTGATGATGCCGCGGGTCGATGGCTTGTGCCGATCCGAGAAGGGCAGCGGACGGCAGACCTCCATCGCGGCGACCCCGACTCGCGCACTCAACGCGCCGTTGACCAGCCCCTCGCCGAACCGGCGCGACAGTTTGCTAAGGATTGATCCCCCAAGCACAGGTTCCAGCAGGTCGTCTCCCACGGCCACCGCCCCGGTGGCCACAAGGTGCACGAACACGGCCCGCGTCAGTCGCCAACTGCCCAAAAACCCTGCGCGCCCGCCATAGATTTCCGCGATACGCCGGATCATCCGCAAAGAAGCGGCCAGCGCGGTCGCAACATCCGCAAGCGCCAAAGGCACCAACGCCGTCACCGTTGCAACCTGACGCGCGGCAGCCTCGACTTCGCGACTGGCAGCGACATCCAGCGGGGCCAGCAGCTCGTCCTCGGCCAGGGTCAGCAGACCAGACGCGTCAAATTGTTCGTCGATCCGTTCGGACAGCCGATCGCGCCCCCAACGGGTTTCGTCTCGGCCTTTGTAAAACGAGATCAATCGGTTCGTGACTGCGCGCGCCTGCGCAAGATCATCCTCAGCCAACGCAGTATCGGCCGCGTGACGCATCCCGTCCACGCGGGACAACCGTCCGATTGCGGCCAGCTCGCGCACAGCGATGATCAATGCGACCAACACCAGCGCTGCAAACAAACCCGTAATCACCCATCCTATGATCGGCGCGCGGAGAATCAGGGAATTCACAAAGTCCCAAGCCGCCACTGAAACAACAGCCCCAAGCGCGGCAAGCGCCAAACCCCAGAACCACCGCGACAGGGTCGAAGGTTTGTGCGCCGCCAAACGCGCCGCACCTTGCATCGCCTGACCCTGAGGTTGTGCGATATCCGGGACCGGAGGTGCTTGCGACACATCAGCCGCGGGTTCATCACCCTCCAGATCAATCAGAACCGGCCCCTTAGCCATTGGATGCTCCTTCACTGTTCCAGACATACTTTATGTCCGGAAGGTTCTCGTCATTGTCAGCGCCGCTGCTGCGTGCAACCTCGGTAAAGCCGTTGCGCTCATAGAACTGGCGCGCTGGATGGTTGGCCTGAAACGCAAACAATGACAATTCGGACCGGCACGATTTGGCATGTTCAAGCAATTGCTGACCGATCCCCTGCCTCCGCACCCCAGGTGCCAGGTACAGTGAGTGGATTTCGGCACCGTTGAGCGCCAAAAACCCGATCACACCGTCACCGGTTTCGGCCACGGTCACCCAATCCAATTCAATCATACGGCCACAAAACGCGATGGTTTCCGCCTGCGAGTGCAGTTCCGGCATCCAATCGTTTTCACGGGCGAAGCCATGCAAAATCTCTCCGGCGGCACCGGCATCCGTGCTGCGGGCGGGGCGAAGAATGAAATTCACAGCCGGTCTCCGATCAGGAACTGGGCTGCGCGGTCCAGCCGTATGTGTGGCGGGCCATCCCCGGGCCGCAGTGTCAGGTGTGCCGGCGCGAATGCCATGAACTCATAATCCTCGCCCAGCCAGCCTTCTGACCCGTTGCGCGCCGGGCCAAGCAAATGCGTCGGGTCTTCCGGCAGATCACCGGGATAGAAAGCGGCCTGCTTGCCGCTGCCCAGCAAGGTTCCACGCACGCAGGGCAGCTCGGCTCCGTTATGGGTGCGGATTTCCTCGGTCGTTGCCCTTAACGAGGCCAGCGACAGCGCCGCCGTCTCGGCCCCGGCGAAGCTCGCGCGATCGCGCGCCTCGCGGGTCAGGGCCTCCATGATATTGGTCAGGCGGTGGTGTTGAAGATGGTGCAAATGGTCCGCCTTGGTGGCCGCAAACAGGATACGCTCGACCCGTTTGCCGAGCAACAACTGGCTAAGCCACGCATTTCGTCCGGGCCGAAACGCCGACAGGATATCGGCCATCGCGCGACGCATATCCTCGACTGCCTGTGGCCCGTTATGGATCGCGCCCAGCGCGTCCACCAAAACCACCTGACGGTCGATCCGGGAAAAATGATCGCGGAAAAACGGTTTCACGACCTGAGATTTATAGGCCTCGTATCGCCGGGCCATCTCGCGGTGCAGACTGCGTCGCGGGCCGTGACCCTCGACCGGCAAGGGTGCAAATGTCAGCACCGGCGAGCCTGCCAGATCGCCCGGCAGCAAGAACCGCCCCGGCGTACAGTCGTAGAACCCGGCATCGCGGGCTGCGTTCAGATAAGAGGCGAATTCTTTGGCCAGTGATTGGGCCTTTGGTTCGTCGTGGCTGACAGAAGGGTCAACCGCCTTTGCCTGCGCCAGAAAGGTCGTCGCCTCATTGCGATTGGCGATGCGCTCCAGTGTTTCCTGCGACCAGACCTCATAGGTTTTGTCCAGCAACGCAAGATCCAGCAGCCATTCGCCGGGGTAATCCACGATATCCAGATGGATAGTGCGTGGTCCCTGCAACCCTGACAAAAGCCCGGCGGGACGGGCTTTGAACGATAAACGCAGTTCTGACACTGCGCGCGTACTTTCGGGCCAGTGCGGCTGAGGCCCGGTCAGCGCCGCCAGGTGATTTTCGTAGTCGAACCGGGGCACGGTGTCGTCTGGTTGCGGCTGCAGGTAAGCCGCGTTGATCCGCCCTTCTTGCTGCGCCACGAGGCCCGGCATCCGCCCCCGGTCCAGCAAGTTCGCGACCAGAGACGTGATGAATACTGTCTTTCCTGAACGCGCCAGCCCGGTGACACCCAGTCGGATCACCGGCTCAAACAATGCCTCAGACACGCGGTCACCCACGGATTCGACGCCGCGCGTCAGACTGTCTGCCAGAGATGAGATGACCAAACCGTCGCCCCGCTTTTTTCGTTTTTCCCAAGATAGGTAGCGGCTGTCGGACATACCAGCGCTTTCCCACTCTTGCCCGTAGCGGCACGGCGCGTTACCAGCAGGCCATGCCTAGATACGCGCTGAAAGTCGAATACCAGGGGGAGCCGTTTGCCGGATGGCAGCGGCAAAAGGAATTGCCGTCTGTTCAAGGGGCAATCGAACAGGCCTTGTCATGTATTCAACCCGGCGATCACACAATTGCCGCGGCCGGGCGTACAGACGCGGGTGTGCACGCACTGGGACAGGTTGCGCATAGTGATCTGATCAAGGACTGGGATCCGTTCCGCCTGTCTGAGGCGCTGAACTATCACCTTAAACCGCAGCCTGTTGCCATCGTTAAAGCAGCACGGGTAGACGATGACTGGCATGCGCGGTTTTCAGCGCTCGAACGGCAATACCTGTTCCGCATCCTGATGCGCCGCGCACCTGCTACGCATGACGCTGGGCAGGTCTGGCGGATCAACCATCAACTGGACGTAGACGCGATGCAGGCGGGCGCGGACATGCTGATCGGGCGGCATGATTTTACCACGTTCCGGTCTTCGATTTGTCAGGCTGCAAGCCCGGTCAAAACCTTGGATGAGCTGCGGGTCGAACAGGTTGAAGGCTTTTCCGGACCAGAGGTTCATTTTCACGTTCGCGCCCGGTCTTTCCTGCACAATCAAGTGCGCAGCTTTGTTGGAACGCTTGAACGTGTTGGTGCCGGAACATGGTCGCCCGAAGATGTACGGGATGCGTTGGAGGCCACCGACCGCGCCGCTTGCGGGCCGGTATGTCCGCCGCAAGGGCTGTATCTGGCGCGGGTCAGGTACCCGGAGTCCGTGTTCGGTTAAATCGCGCGCAACAGCAGACCGCTTGCAATCACGGCGATCAGCAGCCCTGCCACCAGTTCAATCGTCGGAGCCAGAACCGAGGCAAATCGCGTCGCCGAAGCCGAGGCCAGAAGCCCTCCGCGCAGTCCGAACGACGTCCAACCGACCAGAGTTGTGACGGTCGCCGTGCCCAGCGCCATTGCGAAAGCGCCAGCAATGCCGACCATCGCGATACCCATCTGCCACGTCAGGATTAGAACAAAGAGAGCTCCGGTACAGGGGCGCGCGGCAATTCCTGCGATCAACACCACCGCTTCGCGCAGGCTACCGACTTGGGCCACTTCGTCGGCAGTAGGACCATGGCGATGCCCACAATCAGAACAGACACCATGGTCATGGTCGTGATGTTCGTGACCATCCTCGTGCGAGTGGTCGTGGCCATGATGATGCACGTTTTGGCTGCGATGGCGTCGCGCAAAACTGCGAATGGACCGAAAAATCAACCACAAACCGATCGCTGCAATGGCACCATAGCTGATCGGGGCCATAACCTTTTCAGTCGTGTCGACAAGGCTTGCCCGAGACATCTGGAACACCAGTACCCCGGCATAGACCAGAACCACTGCCGTCACCGCCTGCCCCAAGCTGGACAACAAGCTGATCGCGGACAGGCGCAGAAAGGCCACGTTGCGACCCAACCCATAACCGCCGATCAGTACTTTGCCGTGGCCAGGACCGACGGCGTGAAAAAAGCCGTAAGCAAAACAGACTGTCAGCAGTGTTGCCACGGCCTCGGGTTGTTCCGCACGCGCGGCGCGCAAAGCGCGGGCGATCTGGTTCTGAAACTCCCGCTGCTCACCAGCGGCCCAAGCGGCCAAATGGTCAAAACCACCGCTGCCCCAAAACCACAGCAACAGACCAACGGCGATGGCTACAGGAACAATCAGGTACTTGGACATGAAAGACGGACCTCGGTCGCAAAGCTTTCCCCAACCAGGGGGATATCGTTTTCTTCAAGGTCATAGTCGGCGTCCAAGGTCTGTAGGAACGCCTGCATCTGCGCCAGTTGCCCGTCAATATCCGCGTCAATCCGGCTGATCTGACAAGAGGTGGGTCCAGATACCTTCACTGGGCGGGTCACTTCATAAGCCGTGTAATAGGATTCATCATATGCTTTGGCGACGACTGCGGTTGCGGGTACTCCGCCGCCTTCCACTGCGCGCAGGTGCGATGTCACGATACGACCATCCTCGGTGGTGGCTTTAGCCTCCATCGGTCCCGACAAGGTGACCGGCGCGCCATCAGCGAACACCACGAGATCGCCGTTATATCCTTCGACCCATTGGGCATCAAAGCCCGACAGAAACTGTTCTTCACTTTCGGTCAAAACGCCATCGGAATCCTGATCCAGCTTCATGTCTTCCAACTGAAACAAAGAGAAAAGCTCATCATACGCCCAAGTTACCCTGACATGGGTCAACTGGCCGCTATCATCCACAATAAATTCCAGCCCGGTGTCGATAAAGACATGCGGGTGGGCCAATGCCGGAACCGGCAGGCAACAGGAGACAAGGGTTATGAGCCATCGCATAGGCGAAAGATAGGGGCTTGGCCCGTGCCCGGCAACGTGTTTCGGCGGGCCTATGCAGGAAGTGGCCAAACCAATCACTTCGGCGGGAACAAAACCAGTGTCTGCAACGCTGTTCCAACCGGGCCTTCGGTGTCGAACAGAACCGATTGCGACATCCCTATTCCTGACGATTGCCAATGAGATACGGACTGCGAGGCCAACCAGTCCGATTTGGGTTCACGATGAATCTGCACCGTCAGGTCGGTGTTCATGAACCCCATCTCAGACGTCGGTGCATTCCACGAGATCCCGTTGCCACAATCCGCCAGCGGGCATAGCGCCTGAATCGGCGATTGCGCCTCGCCCTCCAACAGCTTCGGGGTGCGCATCCAGATTGTCTTTGGACCGGCTTTCTGGTTGCCACCCTTGGGGTAGAGAATGTCCGAATGGTTTGCGAACCCCGGCAAGTCGTGACGCGTTTCGCCAATCGGAAACGGGCCCGTCACCGCGTCCTCAAAGCCGGGTGTCGCAAGCGAGACGTTGGGAACCGCCCCCAAATCGCGACGCACCATATGCATCGTGGTGGCCGTAGCGCATAGTGTATCGTCCAGATCGTGCACAGTGACGCGGGTTGTGGCCAGCGTCTTGGTGTGTCGCGTCGTCTCCGCAGCCACCCGCAGACCTGTCAGCGGCAGAGGGCGCAGCAAGTCCACGGTCAGCCGTGTCAGCATCTTTTCCGGCCCAACCTCTGTTTCAGCTGACCGAACGATCAGCCCCGCGACCGGGCCCGCATGGCAATGATCCGCAGACCACGGCCCGCGCGCGGGATCATTGCCGACAAAAGCGCCATCAGCCCGAACGTGGAAATAGACTTGTTCCTTCAGATCCGGTTTCAACACCACCTAAAACCTCAGACTTTTTCCTGCGTGTGCTTTTTCAACTCGGCCCGCGCCACCTGACGGCGGTGTACCGCATCCGGCCCATCGGCCAGCCGCAAAGTACGCACATGGGTCCAGGCCGTCGCCAGCGGCGTGTCCTGACTGACCCCCTGCCCGCCGAACATCTGAACGGCCTCATCGATGACTTTGAGTGCGACACGCGGGGCGACGACCTTGATCTGGCTGATCCAGGGAGCCGCCGCACGGGCATCGCCCTGATCCATGTACCAGGCAGCCTTCAGGCACAGCAAGCGCGCCATTTCAATCTCCATCCGGCATTCGGCGATGATATCGAAATTCGCCCCCAGCTGCGCCAGTTTCTTGCCGAAGGCTTCGCGCTGCAGCGACCGTTTGCACATCTGCTCCAGCGCCGTTTCAGCCTGACCAATTGCGCGCATGCAGTGGTGGATACGGCCGGGCCCAAGGCGGCCTTGCGCGATCTCGAACCCGCGGCCTTCGCCCAACAGAATGCTCTCTGCTGGCACCCGGACGTTGGTAAAGCGAATATGCATGTGGCCGTGCGGGGCATCATCGTGGCCGTAAACCTGCATTGGGCGCAGAACCTCGATCCCTGGCGCATCGGCAGGCACAACAATCATCGACTGCCGCTTGTGTTTGGGTTGCTCGTCACCTGCCGTCTTGACCATGACGATATAGACCATGCACCGTGGATCACCCGCCCCCGATGACCACCATTTTTCTCCGTTCAGAACAAAATCATCCCCATCCCGCACACAGGACATCGACACGTTCGTGGCATCCGACGACGCCACATCCGGCTCTGTCATCAAATATGCGGACCGGATATCGCCGTTCAGCAGGGGTTTCAGCCACTGCTCCTTCATCTGGTCCGTGCCGTAGCGCTCGAACACTTCCATATTACCGGTATCGGGGGCCGAACAGTTGAACACCTCGGCCCCAAGGGGCGTTTTGCCCATCTCTTCGGCGAAATAAGCATACTCGACCGTCGTCAGGCCAAAGCCCTTGTCGCTGTCGGTCAGCCAGAAGTTCCAAAGTCCGGCAGCCTTGGCCTTGGCTTTCAGCCCTTCCAGGATTTCCGCCTGACGTTCGGTGTATTGCCAGCGGTCGCCCTTATCGATTTCGGCCTGGTATTCTTCTTCCAGCGGCATGATCTCATCCCGGATCATATCTGCCACACGTTGTAGCAGTGCGCGATTTTCTTCGCGCAGACCGAATGACATGTTCATGAGCTTTCCTCCTCAGGCCCAAAGAGCGGGCTTTACCTTTGAACAGAGAATGACTTAGCTGCCGATAGAATGTCTAGCTGTGTGACGGAACGTCAACTCAATCAAAATGAAATTGCGAGGGTGATTCATGGCGCTACTGATCGAAACCGGTCTGACCGACTGGATAAGCGATGATGACATCGCCAAAACGATCCGAAACATAAACCCCGGCGCGGATGTGCGAACCCGGGAAACGATTGGAGATGCAAGCGAAATCACCATGGTCGCTGTTGTCGGCCTGAACAACGACCACCCCAAACGGCTGCCGAACCTGCAACTGGTCCAGAAACTGGGCGCGGGCGTAGAAACGATTGTTGGCAACCCGAGCTTGCCCGATCACGTCCGTATCGCACGGCTCAAGCCCGATGCGCCCGCGCAAGGTATTGCCGAGTGGTTCGTCGCTTATGTCCTTCACCATCAACGGAACATGGCATTTCACGAAGCTGCCCAGCGCAAGGCAGAATGGGTGCCCAAAGCCCCGATATTCACGCCGGACACCGTAGTGGGCGTTCTGGGCCTGGGCCATATCGGCACCCGCAGCGCCAGGATGCTGCGCGCCATCGGATTTCAGGTCATGGGATGGAGCCGATCCCCGAAAGAAATCGAAGGCGTGACCTGCCTGCATGGCGAGGATGCGCTGCCGACGTTGCTTGGCCAATGCGACCACGTTTGCGCCATTCTGCCGTCCACGCCGCAAACTGTCGGCTTGTTCGATGCGCAGATGTTGGCCGCCATGAAGCCCGGCAGTCAGCTGTTGAATGCAGGGCGTGGTGATCTGATTGACGAAATTGCGCTGATCGAAGCCTTGGACCGTGGAACGCCCGGCCACGCCGTTCTGGACGTAACCAGTACAGAACCCTTGCCCTCAGACAGTCCGCTCTGGGCACACCTTGGCGTCACAATCACTCCGCATGTTTCTGGCTGGCACTTAGGCGAAGCATTGGCGGACGTTGCAGAGAATTTCCAACGGTTGTCCGCAGGGAAGCCCTTACTGCACGAAGTCGACCGCACACGCGGCTACTGAGTCGAAATCAGGGCGTCAGAACCCAGTTTCCGCCGGCGTCCCGGCAGTTGCGGGTTCTGACTTCGCGTGATTGTTCGGCCCCGGCAGGCACAATGAAATGCTGAAGATGCACGCAATTGTCCCGAACCTCGCGCACCCGGACAGTACCTTTTGATCCGGTGTCGTCGTTCGACCAGTTACGTTCGGTTCCGACCTGAGGCGTTCCATCTGCCAACATCGCATTGGTCGTGGCGTTGACGACACTGTAGTCTTCGGGGCTCAACCCCATTTCAGCGATGATTCTCGAAAGTGGCTTGGCCTGTGCCAGTGAAACCGCGCCGATCACAACGGCTGCTGCAAAAAAGTGTGAAATCCAGGCTTTCATGATCTTCTCGCCTTGCTAAAATAAGTTTGGTCACAAGACTATACCGCCGAGGAACGGGGGCCAAGCCCCGCTGGCCGACCTTCAAATAATACCGAACAAACCTATCGCGACTCGGGTGCTAGGACCGCCGCGCCAATCGCCTCATAGTGCCTCAAACACGAACCAGAGGCATGAAATGGCACAGCCCACCTATTACGCGCCCACAGGCGGACACCCCGGACAAGACCAGCTGTTGACCGACCGCGCCATGTTTACCGACGCTTATGCGGTTATCCCCAAAGGCACCATGCGCGACATCGTCACCAGCAATCTACCGTTCTGGGAAGGCACCCGGCTTTGGGTTCTGTCCCGCCCCCTCAGCGGATTTGCCGAGACGTTTTCGCAATACATCATGGAAGTTCAGCCCGGCGGCGGCAGCGACCACCCTGAAACTGACCCTCAGGCGCAGGGCGTTCTCTTTGTTGTCGAAGGTGAGGTGACCCTGACATTAGGAGGTGCTGTCCATGTCCTCGAAACCGGCGGATACGCCTATATCCCGCCCGGATCGGATTGGACGCTGCAAAACGGCGCCGAAAAAACCGCCCGATTCCACTGGGTTCGCAAAGCCTATGAAGCCGTTCCCGGCCTGCCTGCGCCAGATCCGATCATCACCAATGAACGTGATGTATCGCCCGTCGAAATGCCCGGAACTGAGGGGCGCTGGTCCACGACCCGCTTCACCGATCCGCAGGATCTGCGTCATGACATGCACGTCAACATCGTCAATTTCGAACCCGGCGGCGTGATTCCCTTTGCCGAAACCCATGTCATGGAACACGGGTTGTACGTGCTGGAAGGCAAGGCGGTCTATCGGCTGAACCAGGATTGGGTCGAGGTAGAGGCCGGCGATTACATGTGGTTGCGCGCCTTTTGCCCGCAGGCCTGCTATGCAGGCGGACCTGGGCGCTTTCGCTATCTGCTTTACAAGGATGTGAACCGGCACATGCCGCTGATGTTGTCCAAACGCTAGGCTTTTAAACGCTTTTTTCGGTCAGGGGTTCACAGAAGCGCGTGAATCTGGTGAAATGATAGCGGATTTTAGCACTGGAGATTGTTCAATGGTACTGCGTGTAACGATGCTGGCACTGGCTGTTGCGATTGGTTTGACGGCATTTGATGCAACGCCTGTCGCCGCAAAGGAAGAAACCAAGCAGGTTTTTGTCATGAGCCGCACCTGGGCGGTGACACAGGTCTCGGACGCTCCGGTCGTGTACCGCGCGACGCGCGACAACAACAACCTGAACCCCTTTGGCCCACCGCCGCGCCTGCGCACCATTCAGGCCATAGCCGCCTTTCAGCAAGCGACCGGGTGCAGACCGATCGTGGCCAGCATGTACCAGAACATCTCGGGCCAGTTCTTTTCGCAGGTTAGTTGCAACTGACCATAGGTCACAACGGGCATTGAGCTATTGGCAGCGCGCTGCCATAGCTTGCGCATGAAACTTGCAATCAACGGATTCGGCCGTATTGGCCGCACAATCCTGCGGCAGCTGCTGGCTTTGCCGCAGGACACGGATATTGAGCTGGTTCTGATCAACGACATCGCCCCGCTTGAGACTTGCGCATACCTGTTCAAATATGACAGCACCTTTGGCCCCTACCCCGGCACAGTAGAACAGGGCGACGCGGCGATCGTCGTCGATGGGCGCACAATCCCCATGACGCACAGCCCCAATCTGGCACATGTCGATCTGGCCGGTGTCGACGTTCTGATGGATTGCACCGGCGTTGCCCGCACCTCGGATGTGGCCAGTCAGGGCCTGACCGCCGGGGCTCGCAAGGTGCTGATCTCTGGCCCCTCGCCCGCGACCGAAATCACTATTGTTCTGGGCGCCAACGAAGATCAGTTGGGCAATGCTCGCATCGTGTCCAACGCGTCTTGCACAACCAACGGGCTTGCGCCCTTGGTCAAAGTGCTGGACCAGATTGGCGGGATTGCGTCAGCCCATATGACAACAATTCACTGTTATACGAACAGCCAGCCTATGGTGGACGCGCCACGCGGCGATTTGGCCCGTTCGCGCGCGGGCGCGCTGTCTATGGTGCCGACCACGTCAAGCGCCACTCATCTGATAGACGAAGTCATGCCGCATTTGGCCGGCCGCATCTCGGGCGCTGCTGTTCGGGTCCCGACGGCCAGTGTATCCGCCATTGATCTGGTGGTGACGCTGGATCGCGGAATGTCGCCTGGGTTGTTCGAAGCCGAACTGCGCGCGGCCGTCCAGACATCGCCTGTGCTGGGCTGGACCGATTCCCCTCTGGTCTCGTCAGACCTGCGTACACGCCCAGAGTCGCTGGTTATAGCGGGACCCGAAACACGCATGGTCGGCGAACATCAGGTCCGTGTTTTCGGCTGGTATGACAATGAATGGGGATTTTCGGCACGCATGTTGGATGTTGCCCGCCTTATGACAGATGGCTGAATTTGCGCGGGCGCAGCGGGCGGGCTTGCCCGCGCGCTGCTTGGCCAAACGGGTCACAAGCATCTTTGATGCGCATTGACCGGGCGGGAGAAACCTATCCGCCTATGATCTCAAACGAGGTGTCAAACCAAAACTCCTCCAGATTAGCCCCCCCACCAATCCGATCGATCACAGCGAATAAGCCGGGCCCGTGCAATGGGGTCAGCACCCCATGCCATGTGCCGCGAAAATAGTTCACACCCTGTCCGGGCTTGGTCACAAATGCCTGCGGATGTCCGGGCCGCCCGCCCTCATCCGGGGCCACGACAACCAGAAAAGGCTGATGTGTCATTGGGATGAACGCCTGACTGCCCTCGGGGTGACGCTCAACCATATCCAGTTGATAGGGCAAGGATCGCGGATTGGCGTTGAACAGGCTGATACCGGCGCGCCCGTCTGTGAAATCCAGTCGCGCCAGATCATGGTAGCGACCACATTGCCCCTGATTGATGATCTTGTCCGGATCACCGGTCACTTCGATGACATCACCGAATGGGGCAAATGCCTTGGCCGTCAAAGGCGAAGTCCCGACTTGCGCGCTCATGAGGGTAAAATGTCCCGCAACCGGAATTCGGCGATCCGCTCGACCTGACGGCAAGCCTCTGCGAATTCGGTGTCCTTATCCTGATCAATCCGCCGTTGAAACGCCTGAAGGATAGACGCTTTGTCGTGATCACGCACGGCGATGATAAACGGAAAACCGAATTTCTCGGTGTATTTCTGGTTCAAGCCCGTGAACATCGCACGCTCATCATCTGTCAGAGCATCCAACCCGGCCGAAGCCTGCTCTGACGTGCTTTCCTGCGTCAGCCGCTTTGCCTGCGCCAGCTTTCCGGCCAGATCCGGGTGCGCGGTCAGGACACCCATCCTTTCGTCCGCAGAGGCGGATCGGAACATGCGGGTCAATGCACTGTGCAGCCCTCCGGCTGTGTCATGCGCCGGTCCCAATTCCAGCTCATACGCCCGTTCAGCGATCCAGGCGGAATGCTCGAAGATGCCGCCATATGTGGCGACAAACGCGTCCCGATCCATCTGAGCAGGTTTCGGATTCGGCACCGCCGGATGGTGTTCCACCCAGTGTTCGGCGATCTGCAACCGTGTTGCAAACCAGACATCGGAAAAGCCGCGCGCGTATTCCAGAAACCGTTTCAAAGCCATCACCCGGCCAGGTCGTCCGATCAGGCGGCAGTGCAAGCCAATCGACAGCATCTTGGGCGCTCCGGCCTCGCCCTCGGCGTAAAGCGCATCAAAGCTGTCTTTGAGGTAGGAATAGAACTGGTCACCCGCGTTGAAGCCTTGCGGCGTGGCAAAGCGCATGTCGTTGCAGTCCAGCGTATAGGGCACGATCAACTGATCCCGCCCACCGGTCTGCATCCAGTACGGCAAGTCGTCCGCATATGTGTCGGCCACATAGGCAAAGCCACCCTCTTCTGCCACCAGACGAGCGGTGTTATCCGAACAGCGCCCCGTGTACCAACCGCGCGGACGTTCGCCGACGACTTCGGTATGTAGGCGGATCGCCTCGGCGATCTGTGCGCGCTCTTCATCTTCAGGCATGTCTTTGTGTTCGACCCATTTCAGGCCATGGCTGGCAATCTCCCAGCCCGCAGCCTTCATAGCGGCCACCTGATCGGGCGAGCGGGCCAGAGCAGTCGCAACACCGTAGACCGTGATCGGCAGATCCTGCATCAAGCGGTGCAACCTCCAGAACCCGGCGCGCGAGCCGTATTCATAGATCGATTCCATGTTCCAATGGCGCTGGCCAGGCCATTGCGCGGCCCCCACGATTTCGGACAGAAACGCCTCGGACGCTGCATCGCCGTGCAGAACACAGTTCTCCCCGCCTTCTTCGTAGTTCAGCACGATCTGAACGGCCAGCTTTGCACCGCCTGGCCATTGGGCGTCTGGCGGGTTGGCACCGTAGCCAATCATGTCACGAGGATAGCGAGGGGGCTGCATGGCATCTTCCATTCTTGAACTTTTGAATAGCCTTACCTCAGAAACACGCCGATGATTATCAAATCAATCCGAACGCTGTTTCCGGTTCTTTCGGCATTTCCACTGTTTCGAACTTTGCGCCACACTGTGACAAAGCAAAAGACAAATCAAAGGAGAGACCTGTGGCTGGCTATCTGACGACCCATGTTCTGGACACTGCACGCGGCTGCCCGGCTGAAGGGTTGAAAATCGCACTCTATCGGGTGTCAGGGAACTCCCATCGCAAAATCGCCGAGATGGAGACCAATTCGGATGGGCGCACAGACAGCCCGATCTTGCCACAAGGCTCGTTCAAAACTGGCACTTACGAGCTGATTTTTTTCGCAGGAGACTATCTGCGCGCCTCAGGTCAAGCTGACGATGACCCACTGTTTCTGGATCAGGTGCCGATCCGGTTTGGCATGTCTGATGCCGACGCACATTATCACGTGCCTCTGCTGCTTTCCCCTTACGGCTATTCGACCTACCGGGGCAGTTGAACCGCGGGACAGGGCTGCCGCTAAGCGGCAGCTTTAGGCGTCAGCAGTTTCCGACCCACGCACGACCTTGCCGATCCGCGCAATCATGAAATCCATGAACAAACGCGCCTTGGGGTCCTGATGGCGGCGATGTGTGTACAGGCAGGCCATTTGAACAGATACCGGCGGCGTTTCGACCGCTACGGGGACCAGACGCCCCGAACTGAGGTGTTCGGCCACTTCAAAAACCGGTTTCATCGCGATCCCCTGCCCCGACAGCGCCCAGTCAGTCAGCACGTCACCGTCGTCACATTCGAACCGGCCAGAGACTGCGAACCGCTGGGGACCGTCAGGCGTTTCCAATTGCCACTGAAACTCGGTCGCGCCGGGAAACCTCAGGTTCAGGCATTCATGGCGCTGCGACACCAGGTCCGCGCCCGTTGCTGGCATGCCCCTGCGTTCAACATAGGCCGGAGCGGCACAAAGCACGCGCTGGCAGTCAGCGATCTTTCGAATACGCAGGGTACTGTCTTCAGGTTGGCCGATGAAAAAGGCTAGATCCAAACCTTCGGTCGTCAGATCAACGGATCTGTCGGTCAACCGCAGGCGCACGTCGATCTCGGGATATTCCGCAAGAAAATCGGGCACATGCGGTGCCAAAACCCTGCGCCCCACCCCTAGTGGAGCAGCCACAAACAACGATCCCCGCGGGGCCTCGGTCAGATGGACGACCTGCGCTTCGGCATCGTCCACCGCATCCAGAACGGCCACAGCACCGGGATAGAATGCCCGCCCCTGCTCTGTCGGGCTGAGGTTGCGCGTCGTTCTTTGAAACAGGCGCACGCCCAGATGATCTTCAAGCTGAGATATCCGCGCCGACGTCACCGCAGGCGAGATTCGCAGGTCTCGCCCAGCAGCGGACATGCTGCCAAGGTCATAAACCCTGACAAAGGTACGGATGTTGTCTAGATAGGACATCTTTTCGTTTTTTTTGATACAGTTTGACAATATCAGGGAATACCGAAGAAAGTGCCCTTTGCCTAGTGTGACGGCAACCAATCGGAGAGCTTTCTCATGTACGACTTCGCCGTGTTCTGGGACTGGATGGCTTTTGCCGTGCGCTGGCTGCACGTTATTACCGCCATTGCCTGGATCGGATCCTCATTTTATTTCATCGCACTGGACCTTGGTCTGAACCGCGACATCCCCGGCCCGGCGGATGGCGAGGAATGGCAAGTACATGGCGGCGGCTTTTACCACATTCAGAAATACCTAGTTGCGCCCGAACGGATGCCGGAACACCTGGTTTGGTTCAAATGGGAAAGCTACGCGACCTGGCTCAGCGGGGCCGGGTTGCTGATGATCGTGTACTGGGTGGGCGGAGAGCTTTATCTGATCGACGCACAAAAAGCCGATCTGGCGCTGTGGCAAGGCATTCTGATTTCGGCCGCCTCGCTGACTGTCGGTTGGCTGATCTATGATTTCCTATGCAAATCGGGTTTGGGTGAACGTCCTACCCTGCTGATGGTGCTGTTGTTTGTGCTGCTGGTTGTTATGGGATGGGGCTATAATCAGGTATTTACCGGTCGTGCGATGATGCTGCATCTGGGGGCATTCACGGCCACGATCATGACAGCCAACGTGTTTTTCATCATCATGCCGAACCAACGCATCGTGGTAGACGATCTGAAGAACGGCCGTACACCTGACCCAAAGTACGGCAAAATCGCCAAGCTGCGCTCGACGCATAACAACTACCTGACATTGCCGGTGGTGTTCCTTATGTTGTCGAACCACTACCCGCTGGCCTTTGCGACAGAATACAACTGGATCATCGCGGCTCTGGTCTTCCTGATGGGCGTGACCATCCGACACTACTTCAACACGCGCCACGCACGGGCAGGCGATCCGACCTGGACGTGGTTGGTCACGGCACTGTTGTTCATCGCAATCATGTGGTTGTCTACTGCCCCTATGTACAAACCTCTGGAAGAGGCCGAAGCACAGCCACTGACACCGTTTGAACAGAAATATGCTGCCGCCGATGGCTTTGAAGAGGCCCATGACGTTGTTCTTGGACGCTGTTCGATGTGCCACGCGCGCGAACCGGTGTGGGAGGGCATTTTGTGGGCGCCAAAGGGCGTATTGCTGGAAACTGAAGGCGACATTGCCCGCAACGCCCAGCAAATCTATCTGCAGGCGGGGGTCAGCCACGCGATGCCCCCCGCAAACGTCACCTACATGGAGCCCGAGGACCGAGAGGCAATCATCCGCTGGTTTCGCAACGCAGGTTCCTGATCCCGAGACCGATCAATCACACAGGTCGCAAAATTCAGGCGACGCTGGATTTAGTCTTTTCCTGCAAGGACTCTGATGCTCTAACATGAATGTAATCAGCCGTTGCTTTGCAAAAAACGGCAAATGTGATTTCGAGTTGGGGCAGTTGGAGCTATCAGATGCCGGGGAGCAGGCCGCGCGCCTTTTTGAAGAGATGCCTTCTCGGCGCGATTGCAATGACCCTGCCGACCGCATTGGCCGCGCTGGAAACCACCTTAACAGCTCCGGGTGCTTCAAAAGAGCTTGTCGAGCGGATGGAGGAAACCTCCTCGGTTACGACGGCCGAATCTCGCGGGCTGGACACGCCGCTTGAGATCTTGTCGGCGGCGCTTTCGGATTATCGCACTCTAGTCCAAATTCTTTATGACGAAGGGTATTTCAGCCCAGTCGTAAGCATCAAACTGGACGGAAAAGAAGCAGCTGAGATCAGCTCGCTCAGCGTACCAGCGCAGATCAATAGCGCGGTAATCACGGTCAACACCGGCCCCAAGTTCACCTTTGGCGAAGCCATCGTACAACCGATAACGCCCGAAACAGTTCTGCCCGAGGAGTTTGCGGTCGGCAAACTCGCGACCACCGGCGCGATCCAACAAGCCGCGTCAGCTGGCGTGCAGGGTTGGCGCAACGCGGGTCATGCCAAGGCCGAAGTCGAAGGCCAGAAAGTCATTGCCCGCCATGCCGAGGCCAAGCTGGATGCCGAGATCGACCTTACCCCCGGCCCGCGCCTGAGATTTGGCAAAATGATCATCAAGGGCGACACCGATGTGCGCCACCGGTCAATAGAAAAGATCGCCGGGTTTCCGGCAGGCGAAGTCTATTCGCCCGAGAAAATCCAGAAGGTCGGCACACGGTTGCGGCGGACCGGGACCTTCAACGTTGTTTCGATTGAAGAGAGGGACACTCCGAACCCGGACGGCACATTGGATTTCGACGCAACGTTTGAAGATTTACCCAAGCGCCGACTGACCTTTGGCGCCGAGATCGCTTCGCGCGACGGGGTAGACGTGACCGCGACCTGGACGCACCGCAACGTATTCCGGCGTGCCGAACGTCTGCGGTTCGAGGCGGCAGTCCGTAATATCGGCGGTGCCGAGGATATCGACGGCCGGATCGGCTTGCGTCTGGATCAGCCCGACCGGCTTGGTCCCGATGACAACACTTTCTGGAACGCGCTTCTGGAACGGCGCAACACAGAAAACTACAACGTCACCGTTGCGTCGCTGGCCTACGGTGCCCGGCGCACGTTCTCTGATCGCCTATATGCCGAAGCCTCAGCCGGGTTTCAGTGGTCCAGCGCGGACGACGCCTATGGCGATGACCGCAGGTTCCGATATTTCATCCTTCCCTTGCGTTCGGAATGGGACGAGCGCGACAGTAAGGTCAGCGCAACGCGCGGCTTTTATCTGGACGCGCAGATCACGCCCTTTGCTGGTCTGTCCGAAACCGAAAGCGGCATACGCATGTTTTTTGATGGACGCGGCTATACCAGCCTCGGCACCGGCGGACGGCTGGTTCTGGCCGGTCGCGTACAGCTGGGATCGGTGCTCGGGCCGTCGCCGGACGGTGTAACACCAGACTTCCTGTTTTTCTCGGGCGGTGCCGGAACGGTTCGGGGCCAACCCTACGAGAGTCTTGGCATCCCTGTCGGCACTGGGATCGCAGGCGGCAAATCTTTCCTTGGTCTTTCCGCGGAGGTGCGCGGCAAAGTCACCGAAGCCATATCTCTGGTCGGGTTTTATGACTACGGTACCGTTGACACATCCTCATTCATCGGCAGCGGCGCAGAATATCACGCGGGTGCCGGACTTGGGGTTCGGTATGATCTGGGCGGTTTTGGTCCTTTGCGGCTGGATCTGGCCGTTCCAGTGCAGGGCGACACCGGCGACGGTTTGCAGTTTTATATCGGGATCGGACAGGCATTTTGATTGGACGTCGCGCATATCCGTTATTGTTTTCGGGGCTGATGCTGTCTGCCCCTCTGCCACTTGCCGCGCAGGAAGAAGGCGGCAGCATGCTGGAAAACTTCCTGCAGGATACGCTCTCCGGCGACGACCAAAACGTGACCGTTAAGGGCCTGCAAGGCGCGTTGAGCGCGCGCGCGACGATTGAAGAGATCACAGTTGCCGATGATGAAGGTGTTTGGCTGACCATCAAGGACGCCGAACTTGACTGGAACCGTTTGGCACTGATCCGCGGCCGGTTTTCGGTCAACTCTCTGACCGCGCAGGAAATCGATATTGCCCGTGCACCGGGCACAACGACCAAGGAAGAACCACCTGCTTCGGCGGAAACGCAACCGTTTCAACTGCCCGAACTGCCAGTTTCCGTCGAAATCGGTGAAATCCGGGTGGATGAGCTGTCTCTTGGTGAGCCGCTGATCGGTGTCGCTGCTGATCTGAGCGTGACAGGCAACCTGTCGCTGGCAGATGGGGCGCTGGACACCAATCTGGACGTGATCCGACTGGACCGCGCAGGGGATGAGATCAAGCTGGCGGCTGGTTTCCAGAACTCAACAAGTGAGATCAATCTGGATTTGCAAGTGAACGAAGCCTCCGGCGGTCTGATTTCAACCGCGCTGAAGATCCCTGACAGCCCACCGATCGGCCTGACAGCCAAGGGCGCGGGCCCGCTGTCGGATTTCACTGCCGATATCGGGCTGAGCAGCGACAACCAGATGCGCGTTACCGGGCAGGTTCAGCTGCAGGCGGCCGAGGGTGGCGCAGCGGACAGTATTGCGTTCACCGCTGATCTGAACGGCGATCTGACACCCTTTCTGGGGGAGGACATTGATCCGTTCTTCGGCCCAAAATCACGGCTTTATGTCGATGGCCAGACCAAGCCCGAGGGCGCGCTGGACATCTCGGATTTGGAACTCACCACGCAGGCACTGGATCTGAAGGGTGAGCTTCAATTGGCCGAAGGTGGTGAATTGCAACTGGCGGCCCTGCAAGGGCGCATCACTCCGCCGGATGGCGAAGCCGTCGTTCTTCCGGTCGCGGGGGGCGATACCTCTATCAAGGCGGCGCAGGTGTCGGCACTGTTTGACCGCCAGAACGGAAACCTTTGGGATCTGAGCCTGACGGCCAACGAATTCGCGTCCCCGCAGGCCAGGCTGGGTGATGCCCGGATCACCGCACAAGGCACCCTGGATCAGGGCGAGGTTCTGACTGTCGACGGCGACGTTCAAATAGCGGTCGGCGGAATAGACATGGCCGATGACGCGCTGACCACGGCTTTGGGCGATCGCATCACGCTTGATGGCCAGTTCGACTATAGCAGCGACCAGTCACTGAACCTTTCTGGGTTCGAGCTTGTGGGCTCTGACTACACGCTGGCGCTGGACGCGCTGATTTCCGGGCTGACCAGCGGCTTGAGCGTCGACGGAACAGCCAAGCTGGACGCAACTGACCTGTCGCGCTTTTCGGACCTTGCCAAGCTGGACCTTGGTGGGCAGGTCTCGGCCAGCGTGACCGGAAAAGGTTCACCGCTGGAACGCAGCTTTGACGGCAAAGTCATGGTTCAGGGCCGCGACTTGTCTACTGGCCGTGACGATATCGACCCGGTTATCACCGGAGAGACCACGATCACTCTGGACGCAAGCCGCGGCACAAACGGCATAACTATCCGTGAATTCGATCTGGACAGTGAGGCCGCCAAAGCCGTGGCCAGCGGTGTTGTGACGACGCCCGACGGCAACCTGACCATTGATGGGCAGGCCCGGGTCAACGCATCGGACTTGTCGGTCTTCTCTGGCTTGGCAAAACGCGACCTTGGCGGTTCCCTACAGGCGACCGTGAACGGTACAGGCACGGTACAATCGCTGGAATTTGACGGCACGGCCAGCGTGACAGGTCAGAACGTCAAGACCGGCATGGCCGATATTGACCCGCTACTGACCGGCAGAACCGAGATCGAATGGGACGGTGCCAGAACCGCAGACAGTATCGACATCCGCAGCGCTTCGGTGAATGGCCGCGCCCTTAGCGCACAGGTTCAGGCAACCGTCGACGACCCTACCGGAGATCTGTCGGCAGATGGGCAAGCGCAATTGAGCGTGCCGAACCTGTCCCTGTTTTCCGGTTTGGCCGGGCGTGATCTGGCGGGTTCGATCGCGGCAAACGTGCAAGGCAACGGTACCCTGTCTACCCGAGCCTTCGATGTTCAAGGTAATCTCGATGCCAACGACATTCAGACCGGCATCGAGGCCGTGGACAAGCTGATTCAGGGCCAGACGACCCTGTCCGTAGATGCACAGAATGGGGAAGATGGCCTTAGCATTCAAACGTTCCGCCTGAACGGAACGGCCATAACCGCGACGGCTTCGGGCAAGCTGGACCGTCAAGCGGGCGGGCTGGATTTCTCGGTCAAATTGGACGATCTGGCGCGGGTGTTGAACACGATGTCCGGTCCACTGACGTTGGATGGAAACGTTGCCCCGACATCCAAGGGCGTGGAAGGCACGGTCAACCTGAATGGCCCCGACAGTTCATACGCCAAGCTTGCCGGGACGGTGGACAGCGATGGGTCGGCGGATCTGGACTTTGACGCCAAGTTCAACCGGATCGAGCGTTTTGTACCTGAGTTTCCGGGTACAGTGGCCGCCAATGGCAGCGCTAAGCGCAACAAGGGTGTCTGGACAATCGACGCCCAAGCCGACGGGCCTGCGGAGATTAGCGGCAAAGTCTCTGGTACCTTCGACGAAAGCACCGGAGAAGCGGACATGAAAGCCGTTGGCGGCGTCAATCTTGGCATTGCCAATATCTTTATCACGCCCAACAAGATCGACGGCAGCGCTCGCTATGACCTTACCCTGTCTGGCAAACCGGCACTGGAATCCCTGTCCGGTTCGATCACCACTTCCGGTACGTCGCTGGCAATTCCCGGCGCAGGACAGACGATCACTGGCATCAGCGGATCGGTCCAACTTGCGAATAGCCGCGCCACGATTTCCCTAAGTGGCGGACCACGGGCAGGCGGCAATTTTACCGTCAGCGGGCCTGTAGACCTTTCACCACCATTCAATGCCAATATCACGACCGCCCTTAACAGCCTCGTACTGACCGATCAGTTGCTGTATGAAACCACGCTGAACGGACAAATTGCTATGACCGGGGCGCTGGCGGGTAACAGCTCGATCGCTGGACAGATCACGTTTGGCGAAACCAATATCAACCTCGCGGCTGCATCAGGTGCCGTGGGGGCGGCACCCATTCCGGACATCGTGCACGTAAACGAAAGTCAGGCGGGCTATGTCACCCGTGAGCGCGCTGGTCTGGTCGAAAAAGAAGGCGCAGGCAAAAGCGCTTCACGTATCGCGCTGGACGTCAGTCTTTTGGCGCCCAAGGCCGTGTTTGTCCGCGGGCGTGGTGTCAACGCAGAGCTGGGAGGAAAAATCCACATCGGCGGCACCACTACCTCGGTCATTCCATCCGGTCAGATCGAGCTGATCCGTGGTAATTTTGACATTCTTGGCCGCAGACTGGCACTGACCAAAGGCATTGTTACGCTGCAGGGGGACCTGACGCCCTATATCGAGTTCGAATCCTCGACCAGCACCTCTGATGGCACGGCAACGATCGAGATCGCCGGACCACTGGACTCGCCCGAGGTCAACGTCTTTTCCGACCCGGAGCGCCCAGCCGAGGAAGCTTTGGCCATGCTGCTGTTCGGTAATCGCTTCTCAGAGTTGTCACCGTTCGTAATCGCTCAGATGGCGGCCTCGCTGGCACAACTCAGCGGCGCTGGCGGAGACGCGACCAAAGGCCTGCGCGAGTCTACGGGCGTCGACACCGTGGACATCGGCGTGTCCGACGGTGGCGCGGGCCGGCTCGGCGCCGGAGCGTATCTGAGCGACAACCTCTACACCGATTTCACCGTCAACACAGAAGGCGACACCGAGGTGAACCTGAACCTGGACGTTACCGACAGTTTCACTGTGAAAGGCACTGTAGATGGACGGGGTGAGACTGGTGTTGGGGTCTTCTTTTCGCGCGACTACTAAGCAGGTCACAGTTCACTTTCTGCGGATGCCGATCGGGTGTCCGACCTCTGGGGCCAGGTCGATCGCCGCATGATCCTTTACCATGCGCTGTAAGCGTGTGACTGCCCAATCCGGATAGGCAACCGACCTGCCGGTCGTATGGCTGACATTCATGAAGAGCGCTTCCTGCGTGGCACAAACAACGCCGTCCTTTTCCGACACCATCTGCGCAAAAAAGTGGCCGCGTTTGTGATCTGCGTCCAATAGTCGAAATCGGATGCTGAAGGCCTCACCTTCCAGTATTTCGCGTAGGAAATTCATGTGGGATTGCAAAATGTAAGGTCCCTGCCCCATCGCATTTACCTGCGACTCACCCAGCCCAAGATGATCCACCATCAACAGCTCCAGCGCATTGTCGAAGGCGACGCCGTAATAGCCCACGTTCATGTGACCGTTATAGTCAATCCACTCGGGGCGCGCCTTGAACCCACGGAATTCAAGCGGGGCATCATAAGGTCCGTCATGCCCGGCCAGCGTTTCAGGCGTCAGTTGCATCAAGTGCTCCTTCTTGGGTCTCAAAGATTGCGACCGCGCGGATAAATCCGGCTGAGGCCCCTTTTATCTTGAAGGGGAAACAGGAAATCTCGAACCCAGTTGGCGGCAAGGTTTCAAGGTTCGTCAGTTTTTCCATGTGACAATAGCCAACCTCCATCGAGGCCCGGTGCCCTTCCCAAATAATCGATGCATCTTGCGTTTCAGCATATTCCTGCGCGGTCAATGGAAACGGTGCGTCCCAGCTCCAGGCGTCAGTTCCTGTTACGCGCACCCCGCGTTTGGTCAGATACAGCGTTGCCTCGCGCCCCATGCCGCACCCTTTGGCCAGATAGTCCGGATGCCCATACCGCGTGCCAGCAGAGGTATTCACGACCACGATATCCAACGGCTGCAATTCGTGACCAATCCGTTTCAACTCGGCTTCGACGTCGGCGGCGGTCGCCACATAACCATCGTCGAAATGGCGAAAATCCAGTTTCACGCCGGGGTTCATGCACCATTCCAGCGGCACCTCGTCGATGGTGATCGCCCTCTCACCATTGTTCATGGTCGAATGGTGATGGTAAGGCGCGTCCAGATGGGTGCCATTGTGCGTGGCGATCTGAAGGCGTTCGATGGCCCAGCCCTCGCCGCCGGGCAGATCATCTTTCTGCAGGCCCGGAAAGAAGGACATGACTTGTTCGGCGGTCTGGTCATGGGCCAGATATTCGATTTCCGGCAGCATGATCGGCGGATCGGACACAATCCCGGTTTCCAACGGAACGGATAAATCGACGAAACGGCGTGCCATGTAAAACTCCTCCACCAAGAACGGTGACAGGGTTGGCCGCAGGTAAGCTGCTGTCAAGGAAAGTAAAAGGCGACCCAATGGGCCGCCCTTCCAATACTGTATTTGACGGATTTACTCCGCCGCGATGGCGTCTTCGATCTTTTCGACGCGAATGGCCGAGAACTTGAACTCGGGGATCTTGCCGTACGGGTCGATGGCCGAGTTGGTCAGAATGTTCGCCGCCGCCTCGACATAGGCGAACGGAATGAACACCATATCTTCGGCGATCGCCCGGTCGGCTCGAACCATGATCTCGATCGAGCCACGACGGGTGGTGAGACGGATCATTTCGCCCGGCTCGATCCCCATCAGTTTCAGCTGACGAGGGTTCATCGAACAGTTTGCTTCCGGTTCCACAGCATCCAGAACGTTGGACCGGCGAGTCATCGACCCGGTGTGCCAGTGTTCCAGCTGACGGCCGGTTGTGGCAATCATCGGGTATTCCTCATCCGGCGCTTCATCCGGCGGGATGACACTGGCCGGGGTGAACTTGGCCCGTCCGTCTGTCCGCGGGAAGCCGTCACCGAACACGATCGCCTGACCCGGATCGGTCTCACTGAGCGATGGATAGGTGATCGTCTCGGTCTCAAGCCGCTCCCAGGTGATGTTGTCGAGTGACGCCATGGTCAGCTTCATCTCGGCAAAGACCTGAGACACATCCGTGTAGTCCCAGTTCAGCCCGATGCGCTGCGCAAGCTCGACGGTGATTTTCCAGTCCTCACGCGCCTCGCCCGGAGGTGCCACAGCCGGACGCACACGCTGAACCTGACGGTTGGTGTTCGACACGGTGCCGTTCTTTTCATACAGCGCCGAGGCGGGCAGGATGATGTCGGCATAGTTGGCCGTTTCGGTCAGGAAGATATCCTGCACGATCATCAGCTCCAGCTTGGCCAATGCTTCCCGTGCGTGACCAACATCCGGGTCGGACATGGCCGGGTTTTCGCCCTGAATATACATGCCCTTGATGTTGCCCGCATAGGCCTGATCGATGATCTCGGTGACGGTCAGGCCCTTCTCGTTAGAGAAGTCGTCCGAGTCCCAGACATTGTTGAACTTGGCCCGAATGCCGTCATCCATAACCGACTGATAATCCGGCAGGAACATCGGGATCAGACCCGCGTCAGACGCGCCTTGCACGTTGTTCTGGCCACGCAGCGGGTGCAGACCCGCGCCGGGTTTACCAACATTGCCGGTCATCAATGCCAGCGAGATCAGGCAGCGGGAATTATCGGTGCCGTGAATGTGCTGGCTGACGCCCATACCCCAGAAGATCAGACCAGCCTTGGCCTGCGCGAAGGTACGCGCGACACGGCGCAGTTGATCCGGTTCAATGCCGCAGATCGGCGCCATCGCCTCGGGTGTGAAGGCGCGCAGATGCTCTTTTTCGGCTTCCCAGTTCTCGGTCCAGCGGTGGATGTACTGGCTGTCGTACAGTTCCTCTTCGACGATCACGTTCATGATCGCGTTGAGCATCGAGACATCCGCCCCCGGACGGAACTGCAGCATTTCGTCTGCGAACTTGCGCATACCGACGCCGCGCGGGTCCATCACGATCAGCTTGCCACCGCGCTTGGTGAACTGCTTGAAGTAGGTTGCCGCCACGGGGTGGTTTTCGATTGGGTTGGCCCCGATGATGATAACCACATCCGAGTTCTCGACCTCGTTAAAGGTGGCCGTCACCGCGCCCGAGCCCACGTTCTCGATCAGCGCCGCCACGGACGAGGCATGGCACAGACGGGTGCAGTGGTCGACGTTGTTGTGCTTGAAGCCCTGACGAATGAATTTCTGGAACAGATAGGCTTCTTCGTTGGTGCATTTGGCCGAACCAAAGCCAGCGACGTTGCGCGGATCTTCATCACGCAGCGCTTTCAGCTTGGTGGCCGCCAGATCCATTGCTTCTTCCCAGGTCGCCTCGCGGAAATGAGTGCCCAGATTGCCCGGATCGACATTCAACCCCTTTGCAGGCGCATCCTCACGCCGGATCAGAGGTTTGGTCAGGCGGTGTGGGTGGTGGATATAGTCAAAGCCAAAGCGACCTTTGACACACAAGCGGCCTTCGTTTGCTGGGCCGTTAATGCCTTCGACATACTTGACCTTGCCGTCCTTGACCTTCAGCGAAACCTTACAGCCGACGCCGCAGAACGGACAGACGCTTTCGGTTTCGCTATCGTAATCCTTGCTGTCCCCCTGCTGCTGATCGTCCAGCACAGTGGCTGGCATCAACGCACCTGTCGGGCAGGCCTGAACACATTCACCACAGGCGACACAGGTCGAATCCCCCATCGGGTCGTTCTGGTCAAACACCACCTGCGCGGTATGCCCGCGTCCAGCCATGCCAATCACGTCGTTGACCTGCACGTCGCGACAAGCACGGACACAGAGGTTGCAGTTGATGCAGGCGTCCAGATTGACGCGCATTGCAACGTGGCTGTCATCCAGCAGAGGGATTTTCTCGGCTTCTTTCGCCGGGAAGCGACTGTCGCTGACATCGTTCAGCTTGGCCATATCCCAGAAGTGGCTGGATTTATCGTGCGCCTCTTCGGGTTGGTCGGCGACCAGCAATTCCATGACCATTGCGCGCGATTTCTCGGCCCTGTCGCTATCGGTTTTTACCACCATTCCGTCCGCAGCCGGACGGATGCACGAGGCGACCAGAGTGCGCTCGCCTTCCACCTCGACCATACAGGCGCGGCAATTGCCGTCGGGTTTATAGCCCGGTTGCGGCTTGTGGCAGAGGTGCGGAATGGTAAATCCCTGCCCCTTGGCCGCCTCCCAGATGGTCCAGCCCTCGGGCACGGTGACGTCATCGCCGTTCAGGTTGAAGGTGACGGTCTTGGTTGGGCTTGCATCAAGCATGGCTCTGTCTCCCTCAGATTTCGTCAGCGAAATGTTTCATGACCAGGCGGATCGGGTTCGGGGCCGCCTGCCCCAGACCGCAGATCGAGGCATCGCCCATAACCTGGCACAGATCTTCCAGAAGATCCTGATCCCACTTGTCAGCCTGCATCAGCTTCACGGCCTTTTCGCAGCCCGCCCGGCATGGCGTGCACTGGCCACAGCTTTCATCCTCAAAGAAGCGCAGCATGTTCAGCGCGGCATCGCGTGCGGTGTCCTGATCGGACAGAACCACCACAGCGGCTGATCCAATAAAGGTGCCATGTGGCTGCAGCGTGTCAAAATCCAATGGGATATCATCCATCGACGCAGGCAGCAGGCCCGAGGATGGACCACCCGGCTGATACGCTTTGAAGGTCTGACCTTCGATCATGCCACCAGCGGCCTCAATCACGTCCAAAATGGTCGAACCCGCCGGCAGCAGGTAAACACCCGGCTTGGCCACCCGCCCCGAGATTGAATAGCTGCGCAGGCCCTTACGACCATTTTTTTCGACAGAGTTCAGAATCTGCGGCCCTTCGCGGCAGATCTTTGAGACCCAATACAGCGTCTCGACGTTGTGCACCAAGGTCGGACGATTAAAGACCCCAACCTGCGCCACAAACGGAGGACGGTGGCGCGGCAGGCCCTTCTTACCCTCGATCGACTCGATCATCGCGGATTCTTCACCGCAGATGTAAGCACCAGCACCCCGGCGCAAGTCAATGTAACCCTTTTCGACGATCCCGGCCTCTTCCAACGCGGCAATCTCGCGGGCGAGGATTTCCAGCACCGCAGGGTATTCATCACGCATGTAGATGAAGCACGTCTCTGCCTCGACCGCCCAAGCAGCGATCAGCATACCCTCAAGGAAAACATGCGGCGCACGCTCTAGATAATAACGGTCTTTGAAGGTACCGGGTTCGCCCTCGTCACCGTTCACGGCCAGATAGCGGGTGCCTTCGTTCATGCGAACAAAGCCCCATTTCTTGCCGGACGGGAAGCCAGCACCACCCAGACCGCGCAGGCCTGAGGACAGAACGTCTTCTTGTACTTTCTCCCAGTCGCCGCTCTCGCGCAGCTCTTTCAGCTTGGCGTAACCGCCGTTTGCCTCATGGGCGGCAAAGGTTTCGTAATCGGGCAGATGGGCGTGAGTATCACCGGCGGCAATTGCGGCCTGCACCTTTTCCGGGGTCGCATGGTCGATGTGGTTGTGACCAATCTCAAGCACCGGGGCCGTATCGCAACGCCCCATGCAGGGCGCGCGCACCACACGCACTTCGGATGCGTCCAAGCCATCTTCCAGGGCCTTTTGCAACTGCTGGGCACCGGCCATTTCGCAGGAGAGAGAATCACAGACACGGATCGTCAGCGCGGGCGGAGGCACCTCGCCTTCTTTCACCACGTCGAAATGGGCGTAAAACGTCGCGGTCTCATAGATCTCTGCCTGACCGATCCGCATCTCAATCGCCAGCGCGGCGATGTGATCAGCGCTGATATGGCCGTGCTCATCCTGAATCAAATGCAGAAATTCGATCAGCAGGTCGCGGCGGCGCGGGCGGTCGCCCAACAGGCGCGCAATCTCGGTCTGCGCCTCATCCGTGAACTGACGGCCTTTGGGCGTGTGCCGCCCTTTGCCTTTACCTGACTTCCAGACGCCCTTGGGTGCGCCTGATGGCTTGGTATCTAATGGTGCCATGATGCCCTCCGATTGAGGCTCCGTGTCTCATCAGAATAGCATATCGTCAAATCTCTTATCGCTATCGCACGATAACGACACCTTATCACCGTAAAGACGTCACCACAGCGCGCAAAGCACCAACCGTTGGCAATTCCGGGTCTCGGCTTAAGGTGGCCAGACAAATCGGTTTACTTACAACAGGATCGACCAGAGGCAGCACACGCGTCCCCTTAAGATCACCCAGCGCACGCACCAGAACGCGGGGGACAACTGTGGCTGCCAGCCCTTCACGCGCCATGACCATTGAGGCAGTAAAGCCACTGGTTTCAGCGACCACTGGGGGGTGGAGACCCTGCTCAGCGAAGATGCGGTCCAGTATGCGACGATTCTGCATCTGCGGCTCAAGCAGGCTGAGTGGAAACTCGGCGACCTGTGTCCACGGGATCGGCCCGGTTTCTTCGGTC
This sequence comes from Ruegeria sp. CDSA246, assembly GCF_059611225.1. Classification (NCBI taxonomy): domain Bacteria; kingdom Pseudomonadati; phylum Pseudomonadota; class Alphaproteobacteria; order Rhodobacterales; family Roseobacteraceae; genus Ruegeria; species Ruegeria sp. CDSA246. Next base: position 59,816 of record NZ_JBXWPD010000006.1, read on the forward strand.
ATATGCGACGGTATCAACAGCACGTAAGTCTCTTCGTACAACGGCTGAACCTGCCGCAGGTCGGTGCCAATGCTGTCGCCATAGGTGATACCCGCATCCAGACTACCTTCGTCCAACCGGTGCTGAATGGACGAGGCCGACATGGTTTCGATCCGTGTGACAACGCGCGGATGCGCCTGATGCAGCCGCTTGATCAGCCGTCCGGTAAAGGCAATCGCGGTTGGGATTACACCCAGTTTGAGTGTCCCGGTAATCTCTCCCTTCGAGGCCAGAACCTGCTGTTCCAGCGCCTTTGTCTCATCCAGAATGCGCCGCGCGCGCTGGACGATCATCTCGCCTTCTTCAGTCAGGCCCTGAAACCTGTTGGCGCGGCGCACGATTGAGACGCCCAGCCGGTCCTCGAGATTCCGAATACGCATGGAAAACGCTGGCTGAGAAATCCCGCATTCTTCGGCCGCCTTGGCAAAATGACGATGCCGCGCCAAAGCGCTAAGCAATTGCAGGTCGCGGATTTCGATCATTTGGAGTTGTCTCGGATGGCGGGTCGAATATCACTCTAGCGGGATTTTTGCCTGTGAGAAAAGCTCGGAGTTGTGGAGGGTGTCAGAATCGCCTCAGTCAAACAAAAACAGATTTGGCGCGGGACTGAACAGGATGTCACGGAACATCGGGGTTACTCCGATGTTCTTTTGGGAGGAAGCAAGTCCACACCGCTTTCTAGTGGATTGTTGGGTAGCCTTTGTTCCTCGGGCAGCGGCGTTACAGGCGGAGGGTCGAGGACCACAATGGGATATTCCTCAATCCAAAAACCGCCCCATACTACACCACACTCGCCCAAGGCCGAAACAACCTCGGGCGGTACAAAGCTGGACGCAAAAATCAAAAGGGCGTCGTCCTGATCTTTCACTTCATAAGCGATCCCATCGCTGAGAGAAAGATCAAGAAACGCCGCCCAAGTGCCGTGATACCCGAGTCGTCTTCCGCCAATAAAAAAGTACCCGTCGGCCAGTCGCTCTAACTCATGTTTAAAGGGCAGCTCAAGCACTGCCTGCGATAGTTCCCAAGGCGTTCCATACACCGGCTCAGAATGCCCATTCGCCATGTTGATGCATGAAACTATCTCAATCGCCTCGTCCGTTTTGTCGGCGAGGACGGGAAGTGACGATAGAAGAACAGCCGTAGTTAATGCCAATACGAACTTCACCATGCCGATGATGTAGCTACTTCGGCTGGTTTTCATAGCCCGCTTGAAGCGTATCGACGGACTCGTTGCAGAATGGGTATCGCAAAACCCGCCTGTCGAATGGTGTTCGCGCCCAGCGCACCCTTAAGTGTTGAATAGGAAATGCATCACATCGCCATCCTTGACGATGTAGCTCTTACCTTCGGCCCGCATCTTGCCTGCTTCCTTTGCGCCCTGTTCGCCATTCGCAGCGATGTAGTCGTCATAGGCGATCGTCTCAGCGCGAATGAAACCTTTTTCGAAATCGCCATGGATCACACCAGCGGCCTGCGGCGCGGCGGTGCCCGTGCGAATGGTCCAGGCGCGGGCCTCTTTCGGGCCAACGGTGAAATAGGTTTCCAGTTTCAGCAGGTCATAGCCGGCACGGATCAGGCGGTCGAGGCCGGGCTCTTCCAGACCCATCTCCTCAAGGAACATCTGCGCCTCGTCTTCTTCCAGCAGGCTAATCTCTTCTTCGATCTTGGCGCTGATGATGACGTGGGAATTGCCTTGAGCGGCGGCCATTTCAGCCACGCGGGCGGAATATTCGTTACCCTCGGCGGCTTCTTCCTCGGACACGTTGCAGACATAGAGAACCGGTTTTGTGGTCAGCAGCTGCAGCATCGTCCATGCCTTGGCGTCTTCGTCAGAGACTTCGACCAGACGCGCGGGTTTGCCGTCTTCCAGCATCGCCTGCGCTTCAGCCAGTAAACGTTCCTGCTGCTGCGCCTCTTTGTCATTGCCTTTCAGCTTTCGCACTAGATTGGCGCGGCGCTTTTCGATGCTTTCCAGATCGGCCAACATCAACTCGGTCTCGATGGTATCAGCATCGGCCACAGGATCGACGCGGCCGTCCACGTGGGTCACATCGCCATCTTCGAAACAGCGCAGCACGTGGGCAATGGCATCAGTCTCGCGGATGTTGGCCAGAAACTGGTTGCCCAGCCCTTCACCTTTCGAAGCACCCTTCACCAGACCGGCAATATCCACAAAGGTCATGCGCGTCGGGATGATTTGCTTGGAGCTTGCGATGGCGGCCAGCTTGTCCAGCCGGTCGTCGGGGACGGCCACATCGCCCACATTGGGTTCGATCGTGCAGAACGGGAAATTAGCCGCCTGCGCAGCTGCGGTTTTGGTCAGCGCATTGAAGAGGGTCGACTTACCCACGTTCGGCAGACCCACGATTCCCATTTTAAAGCCCATGACGGCCTCCTGCATAGCATTCGAGCGCAGCTTCTATGCAGGTCGGGCACAATGCGCAAGCCAGCGGGCGCATTAGGTACGCAAGGGCGTTTTGACAACACAATTGATTGTCACGGCTTTGTGCGCTTGCGCACATTGAAACGAGAGCACTAGAATCACCAATTAGCCATTTAGAAAAATTGAATAGTGAATGCTGACATGAGATCTTTCGTTCTTGCCCTTGGGGTTCTTTTCGCCACGACCTCCGCACACGCACAATCAGTTGTCTTCGGTGCCGGATATGCAGATTTTTCCGAAAGTGACGCAAAAGACCAGGCCGCCTTTTCGGTCGAATACCATCATCGCCCTTTCTACGAGGCAACGCGCCTGTCCGCGACATGGGGTGGTGCGCTGACCGTGGACGAAGCCGGTGACGTTCATGTGGGTGCTGGCCTGATCGGTACATATAGCTTCGCGGAACGCTGGTTCGTAGAGGGCAGCGTCATGCCCGGCTATTTCTCTGAATCAGAGGAACTGAACGACCTGGGCGGCAGTTTCCAGATCCGCAGCCTGTTGGGCGTCGGTTATACGCTGAACAGCGGCAACAAAGTCTCTGTTGCGATTACGCATAAATCGAATGCAAGCACGCAACAGGAAAACCCGGGCGTCAATTCTGTGCTGCTGCGATACCACCTTGCGTTCTAGGGGCTGCGCAGCGAACCGGGATTGATTTCTTTTCAAAGTTTCTGCACATCAGGTCTGAACCTGATTGCAAGGACAGCTTATGACCCGTATCGACGCCAAGTTCGCCTCTCTGAAAGAACAGGGAAAGAAGGCGTTCGTCGCCTACATCATGGCCGGAGACCCAGATTTTGAGACTTCGCTTGAAATCGTAAAGGGCCTGCCCGGCGCAGGTGTCGATGTCATCGAACTGGGTCTGCCCTTTACCGATCCGATGGCAGACGGGCCGACGATCCAAGCCGCCGGTCAACGCGCACTGGACAGCGGCATGACTTTGCAGCGGACATTGGATCTGGCCCGAGCGTTTCGCGAAACCGACGACACCACTCCGATTGTGCTGATGGGCTACTACAATCCGATCTACAGCCGCGGTGTCGACAAATTCCTTGCAGATGCCAAAGAGGTCGGAATTGATGGGCTGATCGTCGTCGACCTGCCACCAGAAGAAGATGAAGAGCTATGCCTGCCCGCACAAGCTGCAGGTCTGAACTTTATCCGTCTGGCCACGCCAACAACCGATGACAAACGCCTGCCGCGCGTTCTGCAGAACACATCGGGTTTTGTGTATTACGTGTCAATCACCGGCATTACCGGTGCGGCCGAAGCCCAAGCTACAAATGTTGGCCCCGAGGTCGCCCGCATCAAATCCGCAACCGATTTACCAGTGATCGTCGGGTTCGGAATCAATACACCTGAAAAATCACAGGCAATCGCAACTGTTGCTGATGGTGCAGTGGTCGGCTCTGCTATCGTCAGCCAGATCGCTGCGGGCAAGCCCACCGGCGAAGTATTGGATTTCGTAAAATCTCTGGCTGACGGCGCACACTCAGCCTGATTGAGACCTGATCAATTTTCAACGCGGTCGGCCCTGTCCGGCCGCGTTTTTTGTTGCCCCGGGATACGTGACGTTGCCTCACAACATCCCAGCGTTGCGAGGGCCTTAAATGGTTGGTAACAAACATCACCAATACTGCGAAGGCCGAACCTCATGCCCGTCATTACCAATATCGACGATCTGAAACGTATCTACGAACGCCGCGTGCCGCGCATGTTTTTCGACTATGCCGAAAGCGGCAGCTGGACAGAACAAACCTTCCGCGAGAACAGCTCGGATTTCGAAGATATCAGGCTGCGCCAGCGGGTCGCCGTGGATATGGACGGACGCTCGACTGCATCGCAGATGATCGGGCAGGATGTTGCGATGCCGGTGGCTCTGGCCCCCGTTGGCCTGACAGGCATGCAGCACGCGGACGGTGAGATGAAGGCCGCAAAGGCTGCCGAGGAGTTCGGCGTGCCTTTCACCCTGTCGACCATGTCGATCAACTCGATCGAGGATGTCGCAGGGCATACAAGCAAACCCTTTTGGTTCCAGCTTTATGCAATGAAGGATCAGGATTATGTCGGTCGCCTGATCCAGCGCGCCAAGGATGCCAAATGTTCCGCATTGGTGATCACCCTGGACCTGCAAATTCTGGGGCAGCGCCACAAAGATCTGAAAAATGGCTTGTCCGCGCCTCCGAAACTGACAGCCAAGACAATCGCAAACCTCATGACCAAATGGGCTTGGGGGATCGAGATGCTGGGCGCACATCGGCGCGAGTTTGGCAATATCGTTGGTCATGCCGAAGGCGTTTCTGATGCCTCATCGCTGGGCGCGTGGACGGCCGAGCAATTCGACCCCAGCCTCGATTGGAAAAAGGTCGAAAAGTTGATGGAGCAGTGGGGCGGCAAGGTTATCCTGAAGGGCATTCTGGATGCCGAGGACGCCAGGATGGCAGCTAAACTGGGCGCAGATGCCATCGTTGTTTCAAACCACGGCGGGCGGCAGTTGGATGGAGCGCTCAGTTCGATCCGTGTCTTGCCTGAAATCATGGACGCAGTTGGTGATGACGTCGAAGTCCATCTGGACAGTGGCATCCGGTCCGGGCAGGACGTTCTCAAAGCGCTGGCACTTGGGGCCAAGGGTACTTACATCGGTCGCGCTTTTGTCTATGGGCTGGGTGCGATGGGCCAACAAGGTGTCACGACTGCGCTGGATATCATCCACAAAGAGCTGGACACCACGATGGCCCTGTGCGGCGAGCGGAATGTGAGCAGTCTGGGTCGTCACAACCTGCTGATCCCCGAGGGTTTCGGCGGCCGATGGCAAGCCTGATCTCGCAAAACCTTCCAGCAAACCATTTCAAAGGGGGCTCTGCCCCACCGCAGCAAGCTGCGATTCCCCCGAGATATTTTCTGCCAGATGAAGCACGGGATCCGATCTTCATCTGGCCCCAAATATCCCGGAGCGCGAGGCAGAGCCTCGCAAAGTATGAAGACCGCGAAAAACCCCTTTTCAAACCTGACAATTCAAGCTAAGGACGCGGCTTCACGCGGGCATACAGCCTTGGAGGATGCCCGCCCTAACATTGGAGAATTATCATGGCTGGAGAGATTCCTGATCTCGTAGCTCTGGAACGGACGGGGACAGGCAAGGGCGCCGCTCGTCAGGCACGCCGCGACGGCATGGTTCCGGGCATCGTATTTGGTGGCGACAAAGAACCGCTGCCGATCCAGATCCCGTTCAACGAACTGTTCAAGCGCCTGAAAGCTGGCCGGTTCAAGTCGACCCTGTGGAACCTGAAGGTTGAAGGCCAGGAAGACGTTCGCGTCATCTGCCGCGACGTTCAACGTGACGTCGTCAAAGACTTGCCGACCCACCTGGACCTGATGCGCCTGCGTCGCACCACCAAAATCGCGCTGTTCATCCCGGTTGAGTTCATCAACGAGGAAGAAGCACCCGGCATCAAGAAGGGCGGCGTTCTGACCGTTGTCCGTCCAGAGGTCGAACTGATGTGCACCGCAGGTGATATTCCTGAGAAAATCACCGTTGACGTGACCGGCATGAACATCAACGACGTTGTCACCATTTCGTCGGTCGATCTGCCCGAAGGCACCAAGCCGACTATCGACCGTGACTTCGTGATCGCGAACATCTCGGCACCGACTGGTTTGTCGACAAGCGACGACGAAGAGGGTGAAGAAGGTGAAGTGGCCGCAGACGAAGTTGAAGTCGTCGGTCAGGAAGCCGAAGAGTAAGTTCAGGCTTAACTGTACTGAAAATGAAACGGGGTTCCATCGGAGCCCCGTTTTTTTCAAATGCACATTTTCGCATTTGATCGCAGACTGTGCTAAGTTCGCTGCCAGTGGCCCAATTGGAATGCCACCAGCTCATCGAATAGTTCAGCGTAGCACGCGATCATGAGACCCCAATCAAATTTTCTACCAGCCCTAATTTCAATGGCCGTCAGCGTCGGTTTCGGATCTTCGGTCACTGCGCAAGTGCAGGACACTCTGCCCAGTAAGGATGACGTTGCTGAACGTTTCACGTCTGATCATTTCTCGCCATATGCCGGTAGAAACTTTCCGACCCGACCGCTTTGGGGTGACACACATCTTCATACCCAGGTGTCCGTTGACGCCGGAACCATGACCCGTCTTAGCCAAGAGGACGCGTTTCGGTTCGCGCGAGGCCACGAAGTCACTACGACGCATGGATTGCAGGCAAAGCTTTCCCAACCACTGGATTGGCTTGTAGTCTCGGACCATGCCGAAATGTATGGGCTAATGCCCCAGTTACTTGGCGGGGATCAGAATGTTCTGTCGACCCCGCAAGGCAAAGCCTGGTACGACGCGCTTACCAGCAACGACAACGACATTGTCTTTGCCACCGCTATGGAAATCGTGGCGTCGTTGTCCGGGAATGAGCCCCCGATCGACAATCCCAAAGCCATCAAGGACGCTTGGCAGAACTATACGGCCCTTGCGGACCAGTACAACGAGCCCGGCGTCTTTACCGCTCTAATCGGTTACGAGTGGACGTCTGAGGGCGGAGACAACATCCACCGCAACGTGATCTTCCGGGATGCTGCGGCCAACGCCAATCAGGTACTTCCGTTCTCGCAATTCGACAGTAAGAACCCTGAAGACCTATGGGCACACCTGGCCGACTATGAGGATCGGACAGGCGGTGACGTGCTTGCAATTCCCCATAATGGCAACCTGTCCAATGGTCGCTTGTTTTCAGTTTCGAACTTTGACGGGACGCCCTTATCGGAAGAAAACGCGCGCCTGCGTGCACGGTTCGAACCGGTCATCGAAACTACGCAGATCAAAGGTGACAGTGAAGCGCATCCGTTTCTCAGCCCCGATGACGAATTCGCGGATTTTGACACGTGGGACGCGTCAAACCTGAACGGGACCGAAGCCAAAACTCAGGACATGTTGCAATACGAGTATTCCCGCGAGGCTTACAAAACCGGTCTGATGCTGGAAGAACAACTGGGCATCAACCCCTACAAGGTCGGTCAGATTGGTTCGACTGACGCGCATACTGGCATGGCAGCCGTGGAAGAGGAGAACTTCTTTGGCAAGCATTCCGGCGTGGAACCGGAGCCAAACCGCTGGGAACATTTGGTTATCGAAGCCCCCGACCCCGAGTTCTCAATCTATGGCTGGAAACAGGCCTCGGGTGGATATGCTGCTGTTTGGGCCATGGAGAATACCCGCGAGGCGATCTTTGACGCGCTCGAGCGGCGCGAAGTCTACGGCACCACCGGTTCGCGTATGCTGGTGCGGTTCTTCGGCGGCTGGGATTTTGCAGAAGAAGATGCTCTGTCTCGCCTGCCTGCCGATCTTGGCTACGCTAAGGGCGTACCGATGGGTTCGGATCTACCCGCCAGAACCGGCGACGGTGCACCGAATTTCCTGATCGCAGCGCTGAAAGACCCCTATAGCGGCAATCTCGACCGTGTACAGGTCATCAAAGGGTGGCTGAACGCAGACGGGACGCGCGGAGAAAAGGTCTATGACGTGGCATGGGGCGGAGATCGTGTGCCCGACGCAGACGGAAAATTGCCTTTGGTCGGGAACACGGTCGATGTGGGAAACGCGACTTGGACCAACACAATTGGTGCACCGGAATTGATCACCTATTGGCAGGACCCGGATTTCGACCCGTCGCAGCGGGCCTTCTACTATGTCCGCGTCATCGAAATCCCGACGCCGCGCTGGACGGCCTATGAGGCCAAAAGGTTCAACGTCCAGATGGATGCCGACGTGCCGATGACCACAACCGAACGCGCCTATACCTCTCCGATCTGGTACACGCCCAAAGGCTGAAGCTCGTCTTTTGCACCTTGCCATCACTGGATTTTCGATCCATTTCGGGGCATGAGGGGCAAGTCCTACTAGGAGGCGCAGAGCAGAGTCATGAAACTTTTTGTCGGACTGGGAAATCCGGGGCAGAAATACGCCCGGAACCGGCACAATATCGGGTTCATGGCACTGGACAGGATTGCCGACGATCACGGTTTCGGCCCGTGGAAATCAAAGTTCCAGGCAGAAATCGCCGAGGGGCGGTTGGGCTCGGAAAAGGTGCTGCTGATCAAGCCACAAACCTTCATGAACCGCTCGGGTCAATCCGTGGGTGAGGCCATGCGCTTCTATAAGCTGGACTCGACAGATGTGACCGTTTTTCACGACGAGCTGGATCTTGCGCCCGGTAAGGTGCGTGCGAAAGCAGGTGGAGGTCACGCCGGGCATAACGGTCTGCGGTCGATCCATGACCATATCAGCCCGGCCTATGATCGAGTTCGTCTGGGCATTGGGCATCCGGGCCGCAAAGAACTGGTCTCGCCTTATGTCCTGAGTGACTTTGCCAAGGCAGATTCGGATTGGCTGGAAGACGTCTTGCGGGGGGTTTCCGACGGTGCCGGTCATTTGGCAGATGGCGATGGTGGCAGATTCATGAACGCGGTCGCATTGCGCACCGCACCGCCACGGTCATCAAAAACCGCTGCGGCCTCCTCGAAATCGGTCGCTGCAGCTACGCCTGAACCCGAGGCGGACACCAGGTCCGCCATGCAAAAACTGATGGACAAGTTCAAGTAAGGCCAACGATGGTGCCGCTACGTCTCAATTGCGAACTGCGCCAGTCCGCGCTCCAATGCACACCAAAAGCGGGAGGTAACATATGCGAACCCTGATGAAATGGGTGCTGCGCATCGTTTTGATGTTGGTGCTGGCAGCGGTGGTCGTTGGCGTTTGGAAGCGCGAAGAGATTCAGCGCCTGATGGCAGTGAACTCTTTGTTTTCCGAAGAAAAGATCATTTACAACTTCTCTCACATGGATGACGCCTTCCTGACTGTCGACCTGCTAAGGGGGGAAGGTGCGACATTCGAACTGCCCTACGGCCCCGGTTTTGACCTGCCCGAGGGCACGGACAAATGGGTCGAAGACCGGGCCGTAACCTCTTTGCTGGTGATGCAGGACGGGCAGATCAGGTTCGAAGAATACTATTTGGGGACCGCCCCCGAGGATCGCCGGATATCCTGGTCGGTCGCCAAAAGCTATCTGTCCGCCCTGTTCGGCATCCTGATGGCCGAAGGCGCCATCGACTCGCTGGACGATCCGGTGGTCAAATACGCCCCGAAACTGCAGGGCACCGCTTATGACGGCGCAACGATCCGCAATGTTCTGAACATGGCCAGCGGTGTGACCTTCGACGAGGACTATCTGGACTACAACTCCGACATCAACCGAATGGGTCGCGTCGTCGCCCTGGGTGGAGAGCTGGATGACTTTGCCGCCTCGCTGAACGAAACGTTCGTCGAGCCCGGCGAGACATGGCAATATGTCTCGATCGACACCCACGTTATCGGCATGATTGTTCGCGGTGCGACGGACCGATCTGTGGCTGATTTGCTGACCGAAAAGATCATTGAACCTTTGGGCCTTGAACGCGACGGCTACTATGTCACCGACGGTGCTGGCGTGGCTTTCGTCTTGGGCGGGTTGAACTTCACTACTCGCGACTTTGCCCGGTTTGGACAGATGATCCTGCAAAACGGCGAGCATAATGGCCAGCAGATCGTGCCCGCTGAGTGGATTGCGGAATCCGTTTTTCCCAGCGCCCCCACCAAGGCCGGAGAGATCGGCTATGGCTATCAGTGGTGGATCCCCCTTGGCGCGCATGAAGGTGAGTTTCTGGCCCGTGGCGTATATGGCCAGTACATCTATTTCGACCAACCGCGCGGTGTTGTTATCGTCGCAACCGGGGCTGATCGCAATTTCCGCGACGATGGTGTCAACGAGGCGAACATAGAAATGTTCCGCACGATCGCTCAAAGCCTGTAAGGTGTGCTCATGCAAAAACTGGACAGCATAAACGTTCTGGGGGGCGTCCTTGCCCCCTGCTCCCGCGATCCACAGACCGGGTTCTTTCGGGACGGGGCCTGTAACACCTGCGCCGAAGATCAGGGCAGTCACACGGTCTGCGCGGTCATGACGGCCGAGTTTTTGGCCTATTCCAAATATGTCGGCAATGACCTGAGCACACCGCGCCCTGAATTCGACTTTCCCGGTCTCAAACCCGGTGACAAATGGTGCCTTTGTGCCGGGCGTTTCCTGCAGGCCCATGACGAGGGCTGCGCGCCCAAGGCCGACCTTGAGGCCACACATCAGCGGGCGCTGGACATCGTCCCTATTGGAATCTTACGCGAATACGCCGCGAAACCCGATTGACCTCGGGGACAAAACCACATCAAAGAAACCCGCCAGCCGACACTTTGTTTAGCAAGCGCAAAACCGTTAAAAACGAGGTAGGCTATGAGCTTTATCGCGATGAACCGCTTCAAAGTCCGTCTGGGCAACGAAGCCGATTTCGAATCCGTTTGGAAAGACCGCGAAAGCCGCTTGAAAGAACTGCAAGGGTTTCAGGAGTTTCGCCTTCTGAAAGGCCCCGAAGACGACGGATATCGGCTGTATTCCAGCCATGTGATCTGGGACAATCGCAGCGATTTCGAAGCCTGGACCAAGTCCCAACAATTCCGGGATGCGCACAAAAACGCTGGCAACGGCAAGACGCAGTCGGCTCTGGTGGGACCACCTCAGTTCGAGGGGTTCGAAACGGTTTTGCATCAGAACTGATCAATCCATGTCGCCAACACCGGATTGATGTTTACACGGCGCGCGCCAGATAGCCACGCGATGTGCGCGAGGGCGGACCAGTTGGAAAACTGTGCTCCGCCTCCAGCAGCCACCCCGCATCCTTTAGCATCTTGGCCACCTGTTGCGGCCTGTAGGACCGGTGACGCCATTGAAGCCAGATAATCGCGTTGCACCAGTGCGGTTTGCTAACGACCAGCCATAGCTTTGCCGCTGGCGTGGCCTGCCTGCGCATGTGGTGTAGGGCATCGGTGGGGTCGCTGCAATGTTCAAGGACATGGGCGGCGAGAATGCAATCAAAGGGCTCGGCTGGGTGAAATTTCTCCAACCGTGATCGGGCAGTCTGGGTCGTAACGCCCCTTTGGGCCAATGCACCCTCGGCCTGTTTCAGCATTTTCCCGGATGGCTCGAGCAGAGTGACCCGACCTTTGGGTTGAATGACTGCACGTGCCTCGGCAAAAGCGCCGGTCCCGCACCCGACATCCAGCCCGTTCCGGCCTAAATCATCTGCTGAACCAGTCGACAGAAACCCCAGATAGGCGTCAAAATAGCCCAGCAGACGCATCTTATCCGCCCAGCCGGGTGCCGCGGCATCGTATTTTTGAGCGAGTTTATCTGAACTGGACGCGTCCTGCATGCCCACCAGCGTGGCATGAAAGACCCGGGACGCAAAGCCCCGGGTAGTCGTTAGCCAGCAGTACGTCCTTCGGTATCGGACATGTCGAAGTTCAGGTATTTGGCCACAGTCTGAACGTCCTTATCGCCGCGCCCGCACATGTTCATGCAGATCAGGTGATCCTTGGGCAGCTCTGGCGCGATCTTCATAACATGTGCCAGCGCGTGGCTGGGTTCCAACGCGGGGATAATGCCTTCGGTTGCACAGCACAGCTGGAACGCTTCCAGCGCCTCTTTGTCGGTGATCGAGACATAGTTCGCGCGACCGATGTCATTCAGCCAGGAATGCTCAGGCCCGATGCCGGGGTAATCCAGACCGGCCGAGATCGAATAGCCTTCAAGGATCTGGCCGTCATTATCCTGCAGCAGGTACGTGCGATTACCGTGCAGCACACCAGGGCGACCGCCGGTCAGCGAAGCGCAATGCTCCATCTTTTCGTTCACACCTTTGCCGCCCGCCTCAACACCGATGATGTTGACGCTCTTGTCGTCAAGGAACGGGTAGAACAGACCCATCGCATTCGACCCACCGCCGATGGCGGCGATAAGCGTATCGGGCAAACGGCCTTCGGCCTTTTGCATCTGCTCCTTAGCTTCCTTGCCGATGATTGACTGGAAGTCACGCACCATCGCCGGATACGGGTGCGGGCCCGCCACAGTGCCGATGCAGTAGAACGTGTCGCGCACATTGGTCACCCAGTCGCGTAGCGCGTCGTTCATCGCGTCTTTCAGCGTGCCTCTGCCGCTCGTCACCGGAATCACTTCGGCACCCAGCAAACGCATACGGAACACGTTGGGCGCTTGACGCTGTACGTCATGCGCGCCCATGTAGACGACACACTTAAGGCCAAACTTGGCGCAGACGGTGGCGGTGGCCACGCCGTGTTGCCCTGCCCCGGTTTCCGCAATAATTCGGGTTTTACCCATGCGCCGCGCCAGAATGATCTGGCCCAGAACATTGTTGATCTTGTGTGCGCCGGTGTGGTTCAGCTCATCGCGCTTGAGATAGATCTTCGCGCCGCCCAGGTGCTCAGTCAGGCGTTCCGCGTAGTACAGCGGCGAGGGGCGACCCACGTAGTTCGCCCACAGATCGTCCATTTCAGCCCAGAAAGTCGGATCATCCTTGGCCTTCTCATATTCCTCTTCCAGCGACAGAATCAGCGGCATCAGCGTTTCGCTGACAAACCGTCCGCCGAAGATGCCAAAGCGGCCCTGTTCGTCGGGACCGGACATGAAGGAATTGAATAGATCGTTGGCCATGGGTGTCTCCCTCGTCGTACCCGTTGTTCATAGGAGGTGCTGACAGGTTTTGCCATGGCAAAACGTATCATTCTGTGGGCCTGTATCGATGCTTCCAGATCCGCAGGGCCTGTTCTTCGGTTGGAACAGCAATGCATGAGAAATGGTGGAACTCGTGCGTGATGGACAACCGGTCTGACACCGCAAGAACGCGCCTGTGTGGTCCCGAATGGGCAAATGTCAGCATGGCCTCGGCGTCTTGCCAAACACTGAGTGAAAAGTAGAGCCCACCGTGAGGGAACATCTGCGCATGCTCGCATAATGGGTCTCCGCGCGCCTGCTTCAATGCCTGTCCTGCACGCCAAAAGAACTCTGGCGCGTTGTACCAATGGTTCAGGGTAACCCCGCCAATCGCTGCAAGCATCTTTGTTCCTCCCCGACGTTATATACGGGGGAGGTCAGCAAGCAGATCAATGGGCGGCGGAAACGAATTCAGAAATCTTAATGGAGTCTTTAACTCCGGGCGAACTTTCGACGCCGGAAGACACATCAACCTGTTTTGCGCCGGTCATACGGATCGCCTCGGCGACGTTGTCCGGAGTAAGTCCCCCGGCCAGCATCCACGGCTTTCGCCAGTATTTCCGGCCTGCCAGCAATCTCCAGTCAAAGGCAAGCCCGTTGCCACCCGGCAGTTCGGAGGTGCGCGGCGGCTTCGCGTCGATCAGCAATTGATCAGCCACTTCAGAATACAGATCAATCGCGCTCAGATCCTCAGCCTCGGCGATGCCGATTGCCTTCATCACCGGCAGGCCAAACCTGTCGCGTACTTCTGAAACCCGCTGGGGTGTTTCCTTGCCATGCAATTGCAACATGTCCAAGGGCACGCGTGCGATGATACGGTCCAGTTCTTCGTCCGTCGCATTCACGGTCAGCGCGACCTTGGCCACGCCTGCAGGAACAAGCTGCGACAGCCCTGCCGCGGCATCAAGGTCCAGATGCCGTGGCGATTTTGAGAAAAAGACAAAGCCGACGTAGCGTGCACCGGCATCAGCCGCAGCGCGCACGTGATCGGGTGCGGTTAGCCCGCAGATTTTTACAGCTACATCGGTCATATAAAGGTGCCTTAGCTGGCTTCGTCCAGCAGAGCCAGAACGTCGTCTTTGCCCTCATTCTGCTTTTTCTTGAGCTTTTTGACCTCACGCTCAAGCTTGCGCACTTCTCCGGTCTTGGTCGAGACATCGCGGCGGTGTTTATGCTCGCGCAGCCATTCCCACAGGAAGCCGATGATCAGACCGGCCACGACGCCGCCCAGCACCACGATGAACAGTGGCAAAGACGTTGAGAAATTGAGCCCCAGCAACTCGGCCAGGGCATCCGGCATCAGCTTCAACTCGACGATCTGGCGATTGGCCAGCGAGATTGACACAAGAACGATCCCGAGGATCGCCAGGAAAGCATATCGAAGGTAACGCATCATGGTGTCAGGCTTTACCGTTCAATCGGTCCCTTAGCAACTTGCCAGTTTTGAAGAATGGAACACATTTTTCTTCGACCTGCACGGTCTCACCCGTACGAGGATTGCGGCCAACACGCGCGTCACGTTGTTTGACCGAGAAGGCACCGAAGCCGCGCAGTTCAACACGGTCGCCACGCGCCATAGCATCTGTCACTTCTTCGAACACGGTATTCACAATCCGCTCGACATCACGCTGATAGAGATGTGGGTTTTCGTCGGCGATTTTCTGAATCAGTTCTGAACGGATCATGAGTGTTACCCTCCCAGGCGACCGGTTAACCATGTCTATACTTCTGGACAGTATAGGAAAAAACCGTGATCGGGGGAACGTAAACTCTGTGTGCAAAGCATTCATTTTACAGCAAAGTCGCGCGATTTTTTGCTTGTTCAGGCAAAATCCGCTCTTAAAGCGTGAACGACGGCCGCAATAAGCCCAAATTTTGGAACATATTGATTCGCAACAAAAACGGCCCCGCGCGTCTGCACGGGGCCGTAAACTCGGCTGAAAATCCAACCTGAGCTTAGTCGCCGGATTTCAGCGCTGCACCCAGGATATCGCCCAGCGATGCGCCCGAGTCGGAAGAACCGTACTGTTCCACGGCCTCTTTCTCTTCGGCGATCTCACGTGCCTTGATCGACAGACCCAGACGGCGAGTCTTGCTGTCGACATTAGTGACGCGGACGTCGATCTTGTCGTTAACCGAGAAACGCTCGGGGCGCTGCTCTGCACGATCACGCGACAGGTCGGAACGACGGATGAAGGACTTCATGCCTTCGTATTCCACCTCGATGCCGCCATCTTCGATCGCAGTGACTTCGACAGTGATGATCGAACCGCGCTTCACGCCGCCAACGGCTTCTGCGAACTTGTCACCACCCAGGGCTTTGATCGACAGCGAGATACGCTCTTTTTCCACGTCAACTTCCGAGACAACGGCCGAAACCATGTCGCCTTTGCGGTAGTTCTGGATCGCATCTTCGCCACGTTCGTCCCACGACAGGTCGGACAGGTGAACCATGCCGTCGATGTCGCCTTCGAGGCCAATGAACAGACCAAATTCGGTGATGTTTTTGACTTCGCCTTCGACTTCGGTGCCCTCGGGGTGTGTTTCTGCAAACACTTCCCACGGGTTGCGCATGGTCTGCTTCAGGCCCAGAGACACGCGACGCTTGGCGCCGTCGATTTCCAGAACCATGACGTCGACTTCCTGGCTGGTCGAAACGATCTTGCCGGGGTGGACGTTTTTCTTGGTCCAGGACATCTCGGACACGTGCACCAGACCTTCGACACCGGCTTCCAGCTCGACGAACGCGCCGTAGTCGGTGATGTTGGTGACGCGACCCTGATGGACCGAGCTCAGCGGATACTTGGCAGCAACCAGATCCCATGGATCTTCCTGCAGCTGCTTCATGCCCAGGCTGATGCGGTGGGTCTCTTTGTTGATCTTGATGACCTGAACCTTGATGGTTTCGCCGATCGTCAGGATCTCGGACGGGTGATTCACACGACGCCATGCCATGTCAGTGACGTGCAGCAGGCCGTCAACGCCGCCCAGGTCAACAAACGCACCGTATTCGGTGATGTTCTTGACCACGCCTTCGACGGTCTGACCTTCGGTCAGGTTGCCAATGACTTCGGCACGCTGTTCGGCACGCGATTCTTCCAGGATAGCGCGGCGCGACACAACGATGTTGCCACGGCGGCGGTCCATTTTCAGAATCTGGAACGGCTGCTTCAGACCCATCAGCGGGCCAGCGTCGCGCACGGGGCGAACGTCAACCTGCGAGCCGGGCAGGAACGCAACTGCGCCACCCAGATCGACGGTGAAGCCACCTTTGACGCGGCCAAAGATTGCACCTTCGACGCGCTGGTCGTCGGCATATGCTTTTTCCAGACGGTCCCATGCCTCTTCACGGCGGGCCATCTCGCGCGAGATAACGGCTTCGCCACGGGCGTTTTCTGCGGCGCGCAGGTAGACTTCTACCTCGTCACCAACAGCGATTTCAGGAGCTTCGCCGGGATTCGCGAATTCTTTCAGATCAACGCGGCCTTCCATTTTGTAGCCAACGTCGATGATGGCTTGGCCGGCTTCGATCGCCAGTACCTTGCCTTTGACAACAGAACCCTCTTCGGGCGTGTCCATTTCGAAGCTTTCGTTCAGGAGGGCTTCGAATTCCTCCATGGTTGTATCAGCCATCTGGCAGTGTTTTCCTTTACATACGTTTTTACTGGCCGAGCGGTTGTCTCCGCCGGTCTTGTTTCATGGTGTCATCGGACGTGACCCGGTGCGCCGCTGAGCAAACAAACACAAAGGGCCGAGGTGACCCGGCCCTGCTCAGTAACGTCATCCGGACGTTGACCGCCCTTGTGTTGACAGCGCGCGTATATGCGGAATTCCCGACATGTGCAAGAGGAAAGCCTTGATATACAGGGCATCGGCCGCCGTCACACTCGGCGCGCCATGTCCCAAACGCGCCCGTCCCGTTGCAACATAGATTGCTCAATCGCATTCAATCGCGAACAGGCATCATCTGGATTATGCGCGCCGCCTACTTTATGCCAAATGCGCAGCGCCGAGGCCGGGCTCCACGGCAGACAAGCCGAGGCAAGCCACCATCGCAATTCGGCAGGCAACGCATCATAGGCCTGCATTGGCGCTCCCGTCCGCCGGCGGCGTTTGATCCGGCTGCGCAAGTTTCGGTTCTTTCTGCGGTCAGTCATTGTGCGCTCCATTCATCGGCACGCACGAACCCAGACTGTCGGGTGTCAACGGATATCGTCATGCTCACTCGATACTTTTGCTATGTTATTACATTTGAAAAAACCATGTGCAACCACTCTCGTTAGGCGCAACTCCCGATTCCTGCGAAGAATGTCGTGTTTCGAACAGCAAAGTCTGCGCCACTTGCGAAGCTTTGAAAAAGTCGGAGGATCTCATGCGTCAAGACCTGAACTTTCTCGTCATCATTTCAGACGAACACCGCAAAGACGCAATGGGATGCGCTGGCCATCCGATTGTCAAAACGCCCAATCTGGATGCACTGGCCGCGCGCGGAACGATGTTTGAGTCCGCCTACACACCCTCTCCCATGTGCGTACCCACACGGGCGGCGCTTGCGACCGGAGACTGGGTTCACACGACAGGAAACTGGGACAGCGCAACCCCCTATGACGGGCGCCCGCGCAGCTGGATGAGGCAGGTGCGCGACGCCGGGCGCGAGGTCGTCTCTATTGGAAAACTGCATTTCAGGTCCAACGAAGACGACAATGGCTTCTCCCAGGAGGTCTTGCCGATGCACGTGGTCGGAGGTGTCGGCTGGGCCGTTGGGCTTTTGCGCGAAAACCCACCAGACTATGATTCGGCATCCGAGTTGGCGGGCGATGTGGGCGTCGGGCCCAGCACCTATACCGATTACGATCTGGACATTACCGCAGCAGCCGAGGCATGGCTGGCCGATCCCACACGCCAGGACAAACCCTGGGCTGCATTCATGTCGCTGGTCAGTCCGCACTGTCCCCTGACCTGTCCCAAGGAATGGTACGACCTTTACGATCCAGCTCATATGGATTTGCCGGTCGGGTATGGCACAGGGCTGCCGGATCATGAAGAGCTGCGCAACATCGCTGCGTTCTTCAACTACGATGACTATTTTGACGAACAGAAAATGCGCGAGGCGAAATCGGCTTATTATGGCCTGACCTCATTGATGGACGATTGCGTGGGGCGCATCCTGAAAGCCGTGTCCGACAGTGGTCAGGCCGAAAATACGGTCGTGATCTATGTCTCGGACCACGGTGACATGATGGGGGATCAGGGGTTTTGGACCAAACAGGTGATGTATGAGGCCAGTGCAGGAATTCCGATGATCGCGGCGGGCCCGGGTATCCCGGTCGGCCGGCGTGTCACCACATGCACCAATCTGACCGATATCGCTGCAACCGCCCGGGACGTCTGCGGCGTCGAAGACGACGACGGCAACGCGGGTCAACCCGGCTTGTCTCTGATCGGGTTGGCCAAAGCACCGGACGACCCCGACCGGACCGGTTTCAGCGAATACCACGATGGTGGGTCAAAAACCGGCAGTTTCATGGTGCGATGGGGCAAGTGGAAATACGTCTACTATGTCGGTCAGCCCCCGCAATTGTTCGACCTGTCAACCGATCCTCAAGAACAGACCAACCGCGCGCTGGATCGGGTAAATGACCCGCAGGTTCGGACTGCGCTGGTCGAAGGGGAAAGCCGTCTGCGCGAAATTTGTGACCCCGAAGGGGTCAACGCCCGCGCCTTTGCCGACCAGCGAAAGAAAATCGAAGACCTGGGCGGAGAAGAAGCCTGCCGCACGGCCTTTGTCTTCAATCACACGCCCACCCCGTCCGAGCAGGAAAAGCTGCGTGAAGGACCCGCGCTTTAGCGCAGGCATTTTACATTTCTCTAGTAGGCCCTTGGTCCGCGCAGCGCAGTTCAATGCTGCCATCACTGCAATGCTGCGCGGAGCGTCCGGTACGTCTAGAACAATTGCAGATCTTTCCTGCCACTTTGGATTTCGGCAAGGTTCGGCATGTTCTGGATTGCCACGGGTGCAAGTTGTTCGCCCGGCATCGCGACGGTCGGTTGCATCGCAGCCGCCATACCAAAGGCTGGCGGTTGCTCCAGCTCTCCTCGGATATCGCGCAGCAGTGTTTTGTGATCGGGCATCGCCTTGAGGATCTGCGCAAGATCCACCTTCGCGCCCTTCCACCACTGGAACCAAATCGGTTTCTTCAACGGCCGCAGACGATCACGGATGCCAGTCCCATAGCCGGTCTCATAGACCTGCTTGCCCAAAAGAACCGTCTGATAAACGCGGAAATTAAACAGTGTGGCAAATTCGACATCGTGTTCCATGGGCAGGCGGTGCTGCCACAATTCCAGGTTTTCGGCCAAACGATCCGGTATCTTCATCTCTGTGCGCGCATCGATCCAATATTGATCATCCGTGCGGTTGCCCAGTCGATAGTGCAGACAGATGAAATCCAGGACCTCATCATACATCTGGTTCATTTGCCGGTTATATCTTGCCCGCAGCGATGGTTCGATGTCGCGTGTAGGCAGGTGTTCTGCGAACCAGCGCACCGCGTGATCAACCATATGGATTGCGGTACTTTCCAACGGTTCAATGAACCCGCCAGACAAACCGATTGCCAGACAGTTCTTGACCCAGGCATTGCGCACGCGCCCGATGCGCATCGGGATCACGCGCGGTGTCAAACCTTTGCCGCTGTCGCCTAGCCATTCGAGATATTCATCTGCCGCCTGATCATCCGTGCGATGCGCCGATGAATACACATATCCTGTGCCCACACGGTTGTAGAGCGGCACCCGCCATGTCCAACCGGCGCCCAGCGCGGTAGACCGGGTGACGCTTTCGATTTTCTCTGGGTCGGGATGTTCAATCTGCAACGCCATGGCGCGGTCGTTGGGCAGGTAATCCGAGTAATCCATAAACGGCTCACCCAGTGCTTTGTTGATGATCAAACCGCGGAACCCGGTGCAATCTATGACCATCTCGATGTCGTGGCGGCCCTTACGCTCTAACATCAGATGGCTGACATTACCCTGTTCATCCAGCTCAACCGCCTGCACCTCATCCTGAATGTGCTCCACCCCGCGCTTGGTGCAGACCTTGGTCAGCATGCCCGCAAATTTCACGGCGTCCAGATGATATGCGTAGCCAAACCGTTGTTCGAACTCGGGCTGACCCAGCGGTCGCCCGCCCTTGCACAGGCGGGCCAGATCGTCGTGCGGCGAGATGGATTGCGTAAAGTCCCGATCGCCATTGCCAAAGCGCAAGAAGTATTCGGCGGCTTCCAATCCTTCCAACAACTGACCGTGGGCAAAAGGGTTCACGTAGTCGATGCGATTGCCCTTTGCGTCCTTATTCCAATTGCAGAACTTCACGCCCAGCTTGAACGACGCATTGGTCTCGCGGAAAAAATCCCGCTCGGAAATGCCCGCTTGGCGCAGTGTGACCGGCATACGCGGTACCGTGGCCTCACCGACGCCAACGGTGGCGATATTGGGGCTTTCGATCAGGCAGATGCGCGGGCGATCCTTGGGGGCCGAGGTGCGTGAAAACACCATGTCCAGTATCAGCGCGGTCATCCAACCCGCCGTGCCACCACCCACGATAGTGATCTTACGCAAACGATTATTCATATTGTTCTGTCCCTGTTGGCTTGAGGGATTTTTTGGCTGCTTCCCCTTTTTGTTTTTGAGGATTGTTTGGCAGCCTTCCCTTCTGGCATGGGCAAAGCATAGCAGGTTTCCTGCGTCCAGCTAGGGTCTAGCGCGCCCTGACCTGAATGTACTTTCCTTCTTTCGGCAAAGCGACGCTCGGTCACGGCACCCTACCCCGGGCAGTACAAATAACCGCGATGCGTTAAAGGCAAACCGGGCCGCCGATGGACCGCAGCTTCTGCGCGGCAACTTGAAATCAGAGCAAACGCAATTCCCGGGCGCGTGTCAGATTTCCTCACTTTTTTTCAGAAGCTCTTCGATCAGATCGCGCTGCAAATCCTGGCTGTCGCCCCCTCCGAATTCCGCCGCGCCACCGGTGTACAAGGTGCCATAAGTCTTGGCGATATTCACTGTCTGGGCCAGCCCCGAGATCAGTTGGTTCTTGTCCAGCCGGGATAGCGGATGGATGTACGCAGCCCACAAGATACCATTCGCGAGCGCGTAACGCGCGTCTAGCGTACTGTCAAAATTCGCCTGCATCACGCGTTCAAGGTCAGCGGGCGACAAATCTTCGGCGCTGCCAATCGCGACCATGGCCCGCATCCGATCCGCATTGATATCCGTAACAACCAGCACCGTTACGTCCCCAACCTTCAGCTCAAACCCCGGTCCAAACGGTTTCGCGTCAGGATCGAGCGCAAAGATGATCTTTCCCAACCGCTCATACGTCATTGGGGGTTCCGGCTCAGCCGTCTCTTGGGCCAATGCACCTCCGGCAAGGAAAATCATCAATAAGGCTAGTCGGATCATGGCATCGCTCCTGCAGGCTATGGATCGACAATAGGGTCGGGGCGCAGACCTGACCAAACAAAGCTTGGTGAACAGTATTTCGAAGGCACCGACAGCTTTGAACGATCTGCAAGATACTCGGGGCTTTCTGCGATAGCTCGTTCAGAACCTAGTTCCTAGCTTTAGTTCAGCGGCTGGCAGACCTGCTGGCCGGACTCTGAACCGGAAAGGAAATACAAATGAAGTCTCTCGTTCTTACCACCCTGATCGCCACATTGCCCCTGATCGCAGCCCCGGCCTTTGCTGCGGATGAGATCAACGTATCAAACGGTATTTCTGCCGCCGGTGCGCCGCTTGCCGCGCATGGGGTCGATCTGGTGACTCTCGTTAACGACGGCAACCCGGTCGATGGCTTTGCCACCCACTCGGCCACTTATGACGGCGCATCTTATTACTTCACCAGCGCCGCCAACCGCGAAGCGTTCGAGGCCAACCCGGCGGCCTACCTGCCACAACATGGCGGGTTCTGTTCGTTCGGCGTTTCTGTGGGCAAAAAATTCGACGGCGATCCGGATCAATACCTTGTGGCTGACGGAAAGCTGTATCTGTTCCTGAACGCTGATACTCGCGCGGCGTTCCTTGAAGATGTCTCTGCCACATCCGAAACCGCTGACAATCAGTGGTCCAAGATCAAAAGTATCGCGGTCGGAGAACTGTAATCTGGCCACAAAAGACCAAGGCCTGCACGGTTACGACCGTGCGGGCTTTTTTGCTTCAATGACCTTGATGGCTTTTTCCAACGCGGCTTCGACGCTCAAATCTGACGTGTCCAGCAAGACTGCATCCTCTGCTGGCTTCATCGGCGCAGTGCTGCGTTCCGTATCCCGCGCGTCGCGCTCTTTTACGTCCGACAGCACCTGTTCACGCGAGATATCATTGCCCTTCGCGCTAAGCTCAAGGAACCGACGCTCGGCCCGAACTTCGGGGCTGGCGGTGACGAACAGTTTCACCTCGGCCTCGGGACAAATCACAGTACCGATGTCGCGACCATCCAGCACAGCGCCCCCGCAGCGGCGCGCAAACGCCCGCTGGAAGTCAACCAACGCGGCCCGAACCTCGGGAATCACGGCTACTTTTGAGGCTGCTTGCGCAATCTCGGCCGTACGCAAATCGCCCTGCTCCAACTCTTCGGGGGTCAGGGCGTGCGCTGCCGCAATCGGCTCGAGTCCCTGCAAAGTCCGCCTGCCGACCGCGCGGTACAAAAGCCCGGTGTCCAGATGCGCGAAGCCAAACCGGGCCGCGACCGCCTTTGAGATCGTGCCCTTCCCTGCCGCAGCTGGTCCATCAATGGCGATAGTGAATTGTGAATCCGACATCAAACCTACCGATTATTTCGTTGCAGTTTCGCACCCAACGTGGCCATCAAAGGTTCAAAAATTGGGAACGACGTGGCGATCGGGCCCGCGTCGTCGACGGTTACACCCTTTTTGGCCCCCATCCCCAAAATCATGAACGACATGGCGATCCGGTGGTCCAGAAAGCTTTCGCAGGTGCCGCCACCGGGGACGTTGCCGATGCCCAGCCCTTCAACCGACCACCATTCATCACCTTCTTCGACAGTTACACCATTGGCGCGCAGGCCCCGAGCCATTGCGTCGATCCGGTCGCTTTCCTTTACGCGCAGTTCTTTTACGCCGCCCATCATCGTGACGCCGGTGGCATTTGCCGCAATCACGGACAAAACCGGGTATTCATCAATCATCGAGGCCGCGCGTTCGGGTGGAACATCGATCCCCTTCATATTCGGCGAGTACTTTGCGCGCAGATCGGCGACAGGTTCGCCGCCCTCTTCGCGCTCATTCTCATAGGCCAGGTCTGCACCCATCTCGCGCAGCGTGGTGAACAACCCCGCACGGGTGGGGTTCAGGCCGATGCCCGGCACCAAAACGTCCGACCCCGGCGTGAGCAACGCAGCGCAGACCGGAAAGGCCGCGCTGGACGGATCGCGCGGAACGGCGATGACCTGCGGTTTCAACTCGGGGCGACCGGTCAGAGTGATCACCCGGCCCTCATCAGTGTCCTCAACGGTGATTTCCGCGCCAAAGCCTGCCAGCATACGCTCGGAATGGTCACGTGTGGCTTCTTTCTCGATCACAACGGTTTTGCCGGGAGCATTGAGGCCAGCCAGAAGCACTGCAGATTTCACCTGGGCCGAAGGCACGGGCACCTCGTAGCGCACCGGAGTGGAGTCAGCCGCGCCAACGATCGTCATGGGCAAGCGCCCCCCTGAACGGCCCACCGATTGCGTTCCGAACAAAGCCAGCGGATCTGTGACCCGCGCCATGGGGCGTTTGTTCAGGCTCGCGTCGCCCGTAAAAGTCGCCGAAATCGGACAGGTCGCCATCGCGCCCATAATCAAGCGAACACCGGTGCCCGAGTTGCCGCAATCGATCACCTGATCGGGTTCGGCAAAGCCACCGACGCCCACACCATGCACAGTCCATTCACCGCCGCCATGGTCAGTAACCTCGGCCCCGAAGGCGCGCATGGCCTTGGCGGTGTCCAGAACATCTTCGCCTTCCAACAGGCCCGAGATCCGGGTCTCGCCCACGGCCATCGCGCCCAGAATCAACGACCGATGCGAGATTGACTTGTCACCGGGCACCTCTGCCGTTCCGGTCAGCGGGCCGCAAGGATGCGAGGTCATCGGGATGGGCGTGCCGTGTCCGGACATGGGGGCTCCTGTTTTCGCTATCAGTTCAAGGCGGATTAGCGAATTGGGGCCGGTTGGTCCAGCCGCAATCAGTCTTTGCGGCGGAAGGTCAGGTAGTGTGGCGTACGGCCTTCACGCAGGGCTTTTTGTTCATAGCGGGTGGAAATCCAGTCATCCCACGGCTCGCGCCAGTCGGCAGGGCGCTCGGCCAGCCATTCGAACCCGGCGCGTGGCACCTCTTCCAACGTCTGGCGCACATAGTCGGGAATGTCGGTAGCAACGCGGAAAATAGACCCCGGCTTCAGGGCGCGGGCCAAAGGCTCCAGATGTTCCTGCGTCACGAAACGGCGACGGTGGTGCCGCGTTTTGGGCCAAGGGTCGGGATAAAGTAAAAAAGCGCGTGAGATGCTGGCCTCGGGCAGAACATCGAACAGATCGCGCACATCGCCTGGATGCACCGCCAGATTTTCGACCCCGGCCTGACGAATCTTACCCAACAGCATAGCGACTCCGTTGATATACGGTTCGGCCCCAATAATGCCGGTATCGGGGTTGCTGGCAGCCTGGTGCACAAGATGCTCACCCCCACCAAAGCCGACCTCAAGCCAGACGTCCCTGCCATCGAACAGAGCGTTCAGATCCAGCGGATGGCGTTCGGGATTGGTTTCCCAATCCACCGCACCCGGTGACAGTGCATCAAGGTCTTCGTTCAGATACGTCTTTTGGCTGGGCTTCAGGGTTTTCCCTTTGAAGCGGCCATAGAAGTTTCTGCGCGGGCGTTGTGGGGTCTGGGTGCTCATGGCGGTGGCCATACTGCGACACCGAGGTTGGTTCAAGAGGGGCGTAGTAATCACCGGCCAACAAAAAAAAGCGCGCCGATGTCGGCGCGCTTTGATAATTCGGATCAGACGGCCGCTTTCAGCGCATCGGCCAGATCGGTCCGTTCCCAGCTAAAACCGCCATCCGCCTCGGGTTCGCGGCCAAAGTGGCCGTAAGCCGCCGTGCGCTGATAGATAGGTTTGTTCATCTGCAGGTGCTGCCGGATGCCGCGCGGGGTCAGATCCATGACCTGACCGACAGCCTTTTCGATTTCTGCGTCCGGGATTTCACCAGTGCCGTGAGTGTCGGCGTAGATCGACAGCGGCTTGGAAACGCCGATCGCATAGCTTAGTTGGATCGTGCAGCGTTCTGCCATTCCGGCAGCCACAACGTTCTTGGCCAGATAACGCGCGGCATACGCAGCCGAACGGTCCACCTTGGTCGGATCCTTGCCCGAGAACGCGCCACCGCCGTGCGGCGCTGCGCCACCATAGGTGTCTACGATGATTTTGCGCCCAGTCAGACCTGCGTCACCATCCGGGCCACCGATCACGAATTTGCCCGTGGGATTCACGTGCCACTCGGTATCGTTGCTCAACCAACCTTCAGGCAGGGTTTCACGGATATAGGGCTCTACAATCGCGCGAATGTCGGCCGAAGTCAGCGCTTCGTCCAGGTGCTGTGTCGACAACACGATCGAGCTGACACCCACAGGTTTGCCGTCACGGTAAATGACCGACAATTGCGACTTGGCATCAGGGCCCAATGCGGGCTCGCTGCCATTCTTGCGCACTTCGGCAAGACGGCGCAGGATCGCGTGCGAATACTGGATTGGGGCCGGCATCAGCGCAGGCGTTTCAGTGGTCGCATAACCGAACATGATGCCCTGGTCACCGGCACCTTCGTCCTTGTCTGCCGCTGCATCCACACCTTGGGCGATGTGCGCGGACTGTTCGTGCAGCAGGTTCGTCACCTCGACGGTTTCGTGGTGAAATTTGTCCTGCTCGTATCCGATGTCTTTGATACAGGCGCGCGCAATCTCGTCGATGCGGCCCATGTAATCGTGCAGCTTTTCCTGATCAGACAGACCAACTTCGCCACCGATGACGACCCGGTCGGTCGTAGCAAAGGTTTCGCACGCCACGCGCGCTTCGGGTTCTTCATTCAGAAATGCGTCAAGTACGGCATCGGAAATCCGGTCGCAAACCTTGTCCGGGTGCCCTTCGGAAACAGACTCCGAAGTAAATGTGTAGTTCTGTCGGGACATGAAAGTGCTCCATTAAGATTATCCCATCACGTCAGGAAGCCGTTGTAATGAGCATGCAACGGGATACGCATCAAGAAACACAGCGTCAATCCGAAAATACTATTGCTGTTCTCTGGCGTTGCGCCAAAACAGCGCGAAAAACGCCAACAGCGCGACAAATACCGGTGCATCACCCAACCGGGCGTACACAGTCGGGGCCAGCGCCTTGGGCAATGTCGCATCGAGAAAACCGGCCTGCCCCAGAGGTAAGGCCCTGGTAATACGACCCAGCGGGTCAATCATCGCTGACACTCCGGTATTGGCCGACCGCATCATCGGCAACCCTTGCTCGATGGCGCGCATCTGAGCTTGTGCCAGATGCTGATACGGCCCCGAGCGCGTTCCGAACCATGCATCATTGGTGATCTGCAGCAAAAAATCGGCACGACCCGGTGCAGACAAGACGTCCTGAGTAAAGACTGCCTCATAGCAGATAAGTGGCAGGGCTTTCCCAAGCTTGCCAGCGTCCATCAGCGAAGCACCCGGTCCGGCACTAAAGCCATTGCCAGTAGTGGCAGCCATTCCGTAAACTCCGAACTGGGCCAACATGTCGCCAAATGGCACATATTCGCCAAAGGGTGCCAGATGATGCTTGTCATAAAGCCCCTGCTGCCGGCCATCTTCATCCAGATAGATCATCGAATTGTAGATGCGCGGGCCGTCTCCTCTCTGAATTCCCAGAAATACGGGCGTCCCCTGCGCGGCGTCGGCGATTGCGGTCAGATAAGGCTGCGCGCTTCCCAGCCATGCAGGAACCGAGGTTTCCGGCCAGACAATCAAATCCGGTCGCGGGGCCGCCGCTGTGAACTCTAGTTGACGGGCAAAAAACAGCGGGGCGTAATCCGGATCCCATTTCTGATGCTGGGGCGCATTTGGTTGAATGAGGCGAACAGCATTGTCAGTGTCCGTAACAACCGGGCGCGACATGGCATAAATCAATGCGAAACACGCGGTTCCAACGGTCAGGACTGACGGAACCACATAGCCATCGCGCCGCGACAGCGCGGCCCCGAGCGGCAAAGTCGCCAGCAAAGTCACCGCGCCCAGCCCATATGGCCCGAACAGAGACAATAGCTGCGCGACCTGTGTATTCACCCAGACCTGCGCCAGCCCCGCCCAGGGAAACCCCGTCAGGACATACCCTCGGGCAAATTCCAGCAGTGAGATTGAAATCGCCAGAAA
This sequence comes from Ruegeria sp. CDSA246, assembly GCF_059611225.1. Classification (NCBI taxonomy): domain Bacteria; kingdom Pseudomonadati; phylum Pseudomonadota; class Alphaproteobacteria; order Rhodobacterales; family Roseobacteraceae; genus Ruegeria; species Ruegeria sp. CDSA246. The sequence continues at coordinate 87,405 of NZ_JBXWPD010000006.1, forward strand.
CACGGCCTGTGATACGCCATCGCTGTCGGGACGCCGCACCAGCCAAAAAGCAAGCGCCCAAAACAACGCGAGGCCGCCTGCCATGAATGTCAGGGCAAAGGGCGCCATCCATCCGTGACGCTGGACATCAACTAGGAACGGCTCGACAATCCAACTGAGCGCATGCGCAAAATACCCGGTCGCAAAGGCCCAGCCCAACCACGCCGCCCTCGCCCGCGTCTCAGTCGTAAGAAACAGAGGCGACAGCAGGATCAGTGCGATCACTGTTGCCGGCCAAATGCCGAACGGAGCAAGCCCAAACGCCGCGACCGCGCCCAGCAGAGCTGCGGATATTAACCGCAACCAAAACGGCCAGCCCTGTGCAGGGTTCATTCAACGCGATCCGGCAACATGACACGCAGACGTTTGATCCGGCGCGGGTCGGCGTCAATCACCTCGAACTCAGGACCTTCGGGATGCAATACGACCTCGCCCCGTGCTGGGACGCGACCAGATAGCATGAAGACCAATCCGCCCAAGGTGTCGATCTCTTCCTCGTCCACGTCTTCGTGACTTGTCAGAGAACGCCCGATCTCGGCCTCGAACTCTTCCAACGGAACGCGGGCTTGCACGACGTAGTAGCCGGGCTTTTCCTGTATCCAAAGTTGGCCTTCGTCGGCATCGTGCTCATCCGCAATCTCACCGACCACCTGTTCGATCAGATCCTCGATCGACACCAGACCATCAACACCGCCGTATTCGTCAATCACCAGCGCCATATGGCGGCGTTCGGTCTGCATCTTCGTCAACAACACGCCAATAGGCATCGACGGCGGCACAAACAGCAAAGTGCGCAGCATCGAGACCAGATCAAACTCTGACCCCGTGCCGTTAAATCCGTGCGTAAGCGCAAAATCCTTCAGGTGTACAAACCCCAAAGGCGTATCAAGCGTTCCCTCATAGACGGGGATACGGGACAGGCCGCTGTCGCGGAAAACCTGAGCCAGTTCATCCTTGCTGATTGTCGAGGGCACGGACACGATTTCCGCCGTGGGAATAGCCACATCTTCGACCCGCATTCGCCGCAGGTTGATCATGCCGCGAGGCTGAACCATGTCGACCTCATGTCCATTGGTTGCGCTGACCTCTTCGTCGCTCTGCGGCGAGAACGCGTCCACTATTCGAGAAAAGAAGCCAGCTTTTTCGCTGGCATTTTCACCGCTGTCCTTCGGTTGCGCGCTCTGCGCCGCCATAGAACTGCCGTCTGTATCGCCCATAATCCTGTTCCAAATGATCGGCCAATGCGGCCACTATTACATACTATATGGGTCATCTATACCCATTTTGCCAAGTATCTCGACCTCGACCCCTTCCATCAAAGTGGCGTCGGGGTCACGGATGTGGTCATAGCCCAGCAAGTGCAACACTCCGTGAATGATCAGATGCGTGACGTGATCGTCCATGGTTTTGCTGGCGTCGGCTGCTTCACGGGCGCAAGTATCGAAAGATATCGCAATGTCGCCCAGCGCGATTTCGCCTGTAAAGTCTGGCGTGGGTCGGGCAGGCCTCTGCCCCGCTTCATCAGCGGCCAGATCTTCGGCTGGCCAACTCAGCACATTGGTCGGCGTGGGCTTATCCCTAAATTCCGCGTTCAGGTCAGCAATTCGCGCATCATCGCAGGCCAGCAGACTGATTTCGCACAGCTCGGCGTCCAGATCGCAAAAGTCCAAAACTGCCTTTATCGCGCGCGCGGCCAACGGTTCAAGCTGTTGCCAGCGCGCATCTTCGATCGTCACTTCCAGGTTCATCTCACCGTGTCCAAAGCCTTGTGGCCGCAACCGGGACGACTATGCTTTCTCGCGGCCCGAGTCGGCCTCATACGCTTCGATAATGGCGGCCACAAGCGGGTGGCGCACAACATCCTTGGACGTGAAGTAGTTGAAGCTGATGTTTGGTATCGTATTCAACAAACGCTCGGCATCGGCCAGCCCTGACTGAACACCGCGCGGCAGGTCAACCTGCGAGCGGTCACCGGTGATCACCATTCGACTTCCTTCACCCAGACGCGTCAGAAACATTTTCATCTGCATGGTCGTGGCGTTCTGAGCTTCATCCAGCACAACAAACGCATTCGCCAAGGTGCGTCCCCGCATAAAGGCCAGCGGCGCGATTTCGATTCGCTTTTCTTCAATCAGTTTGGCCAGTTGCTTGCCCGGCAGAAAATCATTCAAGGCATCGTACAACGGCTGCATGTACGGATCGACCTTGTCTTTCATGTCACCGGGCAGATAGCCCAGCTTTTCGCCAGCTTCGACTGCAGGGCGGCTGAGAATGATCCGATCTACATGGCCACCGATAAACATCGATACGCCAGCGGCTACGGCAAGATAGGTCTTACCCGTACCGGCAGGGCCAATCCCAAAGGCCAGTTCGTTCTGAAACAAGGATTGGACGTATGCCTTTTGCGCATCCGTGCGCGGCTCGACCAGTTTCTTGCGCGTCTTGATTTCGACCGTGCCGCCTCTGAACATCTCAAGCTGATCACCGTCGCGGCTGCCGGTTCCCGTCTCCGAGCCCCCCATCCGCAGCTCGCGATCCACATCGGCCGCTTCGACGTCACGCCCACCTTCCAGGCGCGTGTACAGTGCCTGCAAAACCTCAATGGCCTGCTTTTGGGCGTCTTCGTCACCCATCACAGCCAGCTGATTCCCGCGACGTACAATTTGAACAGATAACTTTTGCTCAATATCTGTCAGATTGCGGTCATATTCCCCGCACAGGTCAATTAATAATCGGTTGTCTGGAAACTCAACAAACGCTTCGCGCTGAGGCATTTCATCTTGCGGTGGGTTTAGGGCACCGATGGCCAATCCGCTCTCCTGTCTTGGCGTTTCACCTTGAGCGTAGACAGGAAGTCTTGGTGGGCGCAAGCCACAGTTTCATTTTTTCCGCCCAAATGGCAAAACCGCCAATGCGCCCGGCCCGTGCGCGGCTCCTGTTGGTGCCGCTGTTTCAGTCGGCGTGTCAGAACCGATAATTCAAACCCAACTTCAGACCGCGATACTTCGGCGTCGATCTGGTCGACGTTCCATTGCCGAAATCCACGTTTTCCGCGCTGAATTGAACGTATTCGAACTCACCCGTGATCGACCATTGGTCGGTCAGGTTATGTTCGGCCCCGATGCTGGCGGTAAAGCCGCTGCGTCGGCCGCCACTTTCGAAGAATTGAGACCCCCCCTGGACGGCCTGTCTGCTTGTTGTGTTGATGTCGCCATTCACATATCCAGCCGACACAAAATACAACACTGTACCGCTTTTGTTGGTCAGACCATTGCGCAGCCGAATCGAGAACACGTCAGATATTTCAGACCCGCCCGTGACTGTCTGGCCGTTGATCTGGTTGGAGGCGTCATCGCTAAGCGAGCCGAACTCGTATCCAAGCTCAAACCCATACACATAGTCGCGCCCACCGCGCGCTGGCAAAACGCCGCGCCACCCGGCCCGTACGCCACCCAACGAACCGCTCAGGTCCAGGTCACCTACTGCCGAGGTTCCGCCGGGTCCAGTCAGTCCAAATCGATCGTCGCCTCCGAAAGCGTACGCGCCCGTAGCACCCAGGTAAAAGGCGCTGACGTCACTGCCGAACCGTTTGGGGTTGACGACAGGAGGGTCAGAGAGACCTTGATCCAGATTGCCTGCAGCGGTCACACCGGGAAGCGCCGTAATAGCGATCGCGGTGGTAAGAGCGGATTTCAACAGCCGCCCTGAAAAACGTTTCAAAGTCTTCACTCGTACCCTTTCCATTCACCGACCTGCTCATCCCGCCGGCAAGAGATGAGGTTTCCCAAAGGCGCAAAACACTCGCCCCCTAGGCAACCTGATTTTTCTCGGAACATAATTCCGAGTAATAAATCAAGGGTAAATTTGGAATTAACAAAACCGTATGGTTTCCAAAATCCAAATAACGGACGCGTTACCGCAACGCACCCGCCAGTGAATTTGCACCCGAGGACATAATCCGGACATCGCGCAATTCGCCCACCGCGACATCAGCGTCGGACACGTGAACCGAATGAAGATACTCGGATTTTCCGACCATCTGACCTGGCAGACGACCCGGTTTTTCAAACAGCACTTTCACGTCCCGGCCAACCATCGCGTCCTGAATCTCGCGCTGGTGACGGGTAATCAGCCCCTGAAGCCGCTGCAGACGGTCGTCCGCAGCCTTGGGATCAACCTGAGACCGCTCAGCCGCCGGTGTTCCGGGGCGGGTCGAGTACTTGAACGAATACGCATATCCGTATTTGACCTCTTCCACCAAATCCATGGTGGCCTGAAAATCCTCTTCGGTCTCTTCAGGGAAGCCGACGATGAAGTCGCCGGACATCACGATATCCGGACGCGCTGCGCGAATACGTTCGATCAGGCGCAGATAGCTCTCGGCGGTGTGGCTGCGGTTCATTCGCTTGAGGATGCGATCCGAACCCGACTGAACGGGCAGATGCAGATAAGGCATCAGCTTGTCGCACGTCCCGTGCGCCTCGATCAGGTCGTCGGCCATATCGTTAGGATGCGAAGTGGTGAACCGGATCCGCTCCAGCCCGTCGACCTTGTTCAGCTCCCAGATCAGACCGGCCAGCGTCATATCACCATTCGGACCAGCGCCGTGATAGGCGTTGACGTTCTGCCCCAGCAGAGTGATTTCGCGCACCCCGCGTTCGACCAGATCGTTCGCCTCGCGCAGGATACGATCGGCGGGACGGCTGACTTCGGCACCGCGCGTATACGGCACCACGCAGAAGGCACAGAACTTGTCGCAGCCTTCCTGCACCGTCAGAAATGCGGTCGGTCCGCGTTTTGCCTTGGGGCGGTTTTTAAGTTTTTCGAATTTGTCTTCTTCGGGGAATTCAGTGTCCAGCGCCTTGGCACCGGTGCGCGTCTTCGCCTCCATCTCGGGCAGGCGGTGATAGCTTTGCGGACCAACAACAAGGTCGACCATCGGCTGGCGACGCATGATCTCTTCGCCTTCTGCCTGCGCAACACATCCCGCAACACCGATCTTGAGGTCGGGCTTTTCGGTCTTCAAACCTTTGAACCGGCCAAGCTCGGAATAGATTTTTTCCGCGGCTTTTTCCCGAATATGGCAGGTGTTCAGCAGGATCATATCCGCATCATCGGGAGTTTTCGTTTCCACGTACCCCTGGCCGCCCAGCGTTTCCGCCATACGCTCGCTGTCGTATACGTTCATCTGGCAACCATAGGTCTTGATGTACAGCTTTTTTGGTTCTGACATGAAAACGGCCTTTGCATTCGCGGGATCGGCGTCGTCTATACCCAACGAACGCCGCTTGCAATGGCGACGCGATTACCTGATTTTGGCCCGAAACTCCAGCAAGGCGGCAGTGGACAGGCAATGCAATACGAATCTCTCGACTCTTTTTTGCAAACGGGCAAGGCCGCTTTGGCAAAGGGACCTCTAGCGTTGGTTTTTGTTGAAGATGACGTCGAGACTGATAGCACTATCCGTCACCATCTGAATCTGGGCTTCAAGTCCCTGATCGTTTTTATGCCGCAGGAGTTTGCGCTGGACCCCAAACTTGAGGATCAAATTCACCGCGTCTCTCTCAGCTGCGTCCCCCGCACCATCGTGTTTGAGACGATCAACAAGATCATTCAGGCGGCACCAGGTTTGTGGATGTATTACTGCTTTAACGCCGAGTACCTCTTCTTTCCCTTTTGCGAGACGCGTTCAATCGGAGAGATGCTGGCGTTTCACACTGAAGAGCGCCGCGACTCGATGCTGAGCCATGTTGTCGATCTGTATGCCGAGGATCTGAACGAATTCCCGAATGGCGTCGCACCTCAACGCGCGATGATGGATCGCACAGGGTATTTTGCCCAGGCGCGTCTGGATTCAATGAAGCACCCGAAGGAGCGCCAGCTGGATATGTCTGGTGGTTTACGATGGCGGTTCGAAGAACACGTTCCCGCACAAAACCGCCGAATTGACCGGATCGCCCTGTTCAAATCCAAAAGTGGATTGTTATTGCGGCCGGATCACACGTTTAACGACGAAGAATACAATACGTATTCTTGCCCGTGGCACCACAATTTGACTGCTGCGGTGTGCTCGTTCCGGGCAGCCAAAGCCTTGAAAACCAACGCAGGATCTACCTTCGACATTCCAACATTCCGCTGGCGCAATTCGATCCCGTTCGAATGGTCGTCAAACCAGTTGCTTGAGATGGGGTTGATCGAAACGGGCCAGTGGTTCTGACCCGCCTCTTTGACCTCTTCGGTGTCTGATCACCGCCGCAGCAACATCGGAAACCAATCCTCGCGCAAGCGCTGGCCTGGAATCATGTCATGCCCCGGAAACGGCGGCGATGTCCGGCCTGGCCGCTCGACATATCGCGCATCGTCACCAACCAAACGCAGTGAAAATGCGCGGCGGCGGCTGTCGGATTGATTTCCTCGCGCGCCGTGAAGCGTGCGATAGTTGAAAGCAACCGCGTCGCCCGGCTCCATCTCGAACTCGACAACCCGCATCCCTTCGGCATCCGGGTCCGGGGCCGGGATGTACTGGCCTTCGTCGGGAAAGAACCCGTCTTCCGAAACCCAGCGGGTCGGCAAGACCTCTTTCTCCCACCGGTGCGAGCCTGCCACACAGCGCAGTGTGGCTTGAGTGACCGGATCAAGCGGCGACCAAAAGCTGATCGTTTGCTGCCCTTCAACAAAGTAATAGGGCCCATCCTGATGCCACGGCGTCGCCATCGAGGTTCCGGGCTCTTTGACCAAAACGTGGTCGTGGAACATCTGCACTGTATCCGACTGCATCAAATCTGCCGCGACTTCTGCCGCCGGGGATTCGTGAATGACCGTCTGAAATTGTTCAATGCGCGACCAGTTGCAATAATCGTCGAAAAACCGACCCGTCTGGCCTTCTTTCTTGTTCTCGGAAGCATACGGCCCGGGATCCGCCATATTCGCTGCCACCCCTTCGCGCAGGGCCTCAACGTGATCGGCAAATAGCCCTTTGATCAGGACAACGCCGTCCCGTTGATAGGTGTCGATCATTTCGTGAGTAACCAAGGGGTGCGTCATGTCTGTCTCCGTGCCGGCGGTAGGACGATCTGCGCATGGATGCCCCCTCTGTTCAAATAATATCTTTCTAAGTTAGGTTTAATTTCATGTTATATATTTCACTTCGCCAATACGAATATGTCTGTGCTATCGGCCGCTTCGGCAGCTTGTCTGCCGCGGCGCAACAGCTGAATGTCTCACAACCTGCGCTGTCCACCGCTCTGACGCGCGTCGAATCGCATCTTGGTCATCCGTTATTTTCGCGAAAACGCGGGGCCGCGCTGGCGCTGACCCCGCAAGGACGCAGATTTATCGAAGACGCGGAAAACTTGCTGACCAATGCGGCCCGGCTTGAGAAAGCGGATCAGGTCAGTGCAACCTGGGCACAGTTGCGATTGGGGTGTTTCGTGGATTTGGCCCCGTTTTTGCTGGCCAAGGCGCTGCACCCGCTTCGCGTGGCACTGCCGGACTTGACCGTTTCGTACAAGGTGGACGGGTTCGAAGGGCTGATATCTGGCCTGATTGACGGGCGTATAGATTTGGCGCTGACATACGGCATGAGCATGGATGCCGGATTTCAACAGCAGACCCTTTTCCCCAGCAGGCCAAATGCCATCATGGCCCCGGATCACCCATTGGCGCACGTGCCGTCTGTTTCGCTGAGCGAGCTGGCCGCCCATCCGCTAATCCTGTCAAACGAAGGCCTCTCATCACAGCACGTGCTTGGACTGTTTCGGCAGATCGGATTGCGACCTTCAGTGGCACACCGGGCGGCAACGCTGGAAATCCAGCGCAGTCTTGCCGCTCATCATGAGGGGGTCGCGATCAGCTATGCCACCCCGCCCTCGAACGTCAGCTATGACGGAATCCCCCTGGTCAGTCGCCGAATCCTGGATGACATCGCTGCGGAACCTGTGGTTCTGGCCCGCCACGGCATCGGCCCTACAGAGCCGCACATCGCGCAGGCGGAACAGATTCTGATGGAGTTGTTGGCCTGAGTTACTTTTTCCGCAGACGGATCACTACGTCGACCGACGCGATTTCAACGCCCTCGGGCGCTTCGGGCAGGCGTTGAATCACCAATTGATCCGACGGCGCATCACTCAGGCGGCTTTCGTCTTCCCAGAAAAAATGCGGATGATCGTGGGTATTGGTATCGAAATAGCTTTTCGAGCCATCAACCGTGATCTCCTGCAGAACCCCGGCCTCACAAAACGCGCGCAGCGTGTTGTAGACCGTTGCCAGAGATACGGCGTCCCCATTCTTTTTGGCCGCCTCAAACAGGCTTTCGGCAGTGACATGCCGATGGCGACCATCGCCGACTAAAAGCTCGGCCAAAGCGACACGCTGGCGCGTTGGGCGCAGCCCCGCGTCAACCAACCAATCTGTGGCTCTGTTCTGGCTCTGAGGTGTCATCAATCCGAAACCCAATTGTTGCTGAACCATATATAGGTGCTGTGTTCGGGTAATTTCAAATGAAATTCATTCGCAAAGAATGCCGTCTGCACAACAGGATGTGACGTGCTGCTCTTGCAGGACCTTGCATACGGGTGCTAGACGAGGCCAGATATAACGAACGGACCCCTGGCAGGAGAGGCGGCAGAATGGCCCAATTCCCGAGCAGCTTTGACAAGGACGATCTGCTGAAATGCGCCCGTGGCGAATTATTCGGCCCCGGTAATGCGCAATTGCCTGCACCTCCGATGCTGATGATGGATCGGATCACCGACGTCTCGGCCGATGGTGGCGCGCATGGCAAAGGCCACATACTGGCCGAATTCGACATCACCCCTGACCTGTGGTTCTTTGATTGCCACTTCCCCGGCAACCCCATCATGCCCGGCTGTCTGGGACTGGACGGCCTATGGCAGTTGACTGGTTTCAACCTGGGCTGGCGTGGCTGGCAGGGACGCGGCATGGCCGTAGGCGTCGGCGAGGTCAAGCTGACCGGCATGGTCCGCCCGGACCGCAAGATGCTGACCTACAAGATCGACTTCAAAAAAGCGATCCAGACCCGCCGCCTGACCATGGGTGTGGCGGATGGTATCGTCGAAGCGGATGGTGAAATGATTTACGATGTCAAAGACATGAAAGTCGTTCTGTCCGAAGCCTGAGCCTGACCGGCCCGAAATAAGGAGCACGCACATGCGTCGAGTAGTTGTCACCGGTTTGGGGGTCGTGTCCTCCATCGGGAACAATGCCCAGGAAGTATTGGCCTCTCTCAAGGCCGGAAAGTCCGGCATCGAGGCCAACGAGCAGATGGTCGAACACGGCTTTCGCAGTCAGATCGCCGGAACGCTCAAGATCGATCCGGCTGAGCATGTAGACAAGCGTACCCTTCGCTTCATGGGTCCCGGTGCAGCATACGCGCATATCGCCATGAATCAGGCAATCGCCGATGCTGGCCTGACAGAAGACCAGGTCGTGAACCCGCGCACCGGTTTGGTCGCCGGTTCCGGCGGTCCGTCGACCAGCGCAATGCTGACGGCGCATCAGACTGTTCTGAAAACCGGCGCGACCAAGCGTATCGGCCCCTTCGCCGTGCCGAAATGCATGTGTTCGACGATCTCGGCCAACCTTGCGACCGCGTTCAAGATCAAGGGCATCAATTATTCAATCACCTCGGCCTGCTCGACCTCGCTGCATTGCATCGGCAACGCGGCGGAACAGATCATGCTGGGCAAACAGGATGTCATGTTCGCCGGTGGCGGAGAAGAACTGGACTGGACCCTGTCCTGCCTGTTCGACGCGATGGGTGCCATGTCCTCCAAGTACAACGACACTCCGGAAAAAGCATCCCGGGCATTCGACCAGGATCGCGACGGATTCGTCATCTCCGGCGGCGGCGGGATCGTCGTTCTTGAGGATCTGGAACACGCGCTGGCCCGCGGCGCAAAAATTTATGCCGAAGTGACTGGGTATGCGGCCACGTCGGATGGCCACGACATGGTGGCACCATCCGGTGAAGGTGGCGAACGCGCGATGCGTCTGGCTCTGTCGACCATGCCCGAAGGGCGCAAAGTCGGCTACATCAACGCCCACGGCACCTCGACCCCGGTTGGAGACGTTGGCGAAGTTGAAGCCGTGCGCCGAATCTTTGGTGAAGGCAATGTGCCCCCGATCTCATCGACCAAGTCGATGACCGGACACGCACAGGGTGCGGCAGGCGCGCTGGAGACGATCTTCTGCCTGTTAATGCTGGACAATGATTTTATTACGCCGTCGATCAATGTCGACACGCTTGCCGAAGGCATCTTGCCCGGTGAAATTGCAACTCAAGTAGTTGAAAACGCAGGATTGGATAGTGTGATGACCAACAGCTTCGGCTTTGGCGGCACCAACGGGTCCATGATCCTGTCGAAGTATAACGGGTGAATGTAATGTCGGATCTTCTAAAAGGTAAACGCGGCCTGATCATGGGCGTGGCCAATGACCGCTCGATTGCGTGGGGCATTGCCAAGGCCATGCATGAGGCCGGTGCCGAACTGGCATTCACATATCAGGGCGAGGCGTTCGGTAAACGTCTTGAGCCATTGGCCCAAAGCCTGGGCAGTGATTTCATGGTGGACGCGGACGTCACGGATGACACCTCGCTGGATCGCGCATTCGAAGAGCTTGGCGCGCGCTGGCCCACCATCGACTTCGTGGTTCATGCGATTGCCTTTTCGGATAAATCCGAACTGACGGGACGTTTTCTGAACACCACGCGTGCCAACTTCAAGCACTCGCTGGACGTGTCGGCGTATTCCTTCATCGAGGTCGCGCGCCGCGCTTATCCGCTGATGCAAGAGAATGGCGGCACGCTGCTGACCCTGACGTATCAGGGATCGAACAAGGTTGTTCCGAACTATAACGTCATGGGTGTGGCCAAAGCCGCACTGGAATCGGCGACCCGCTATCTGGCCAACGATCTGGGTCCAGAAGGCATTCGAGTCAATGCGATCTCGCCCGGCCCGATGAAGACGCTGGCAGGTGCTGCAATCGGCGGTGCCCGCAAGACTTACAAATTCTGCGATCAGAACGCGCCCATGCGCTCGAACGCAACGCTCGAGGCTGTTGGCGGCACGGCCGTTTACCTCACTTCAGATGCGGGAGCATGCACGTCGGGTGAGATCATTCGCGTCGATGGCGGCTTCCACGTTCTGGGCATGCCGCAACCTGATCACATGTGACCCGATCTTTCCCTGCCGGTGCCAAGATTTCACCATCTTTCACGGGCAGGGATATCGGCATGAGCAAAGCCGAACATATCCTTTCCAGCAACACTCGCAGCATCCGGTCGCGCCGCAGATCCGGATTTCTGGGCACGCGTGGCATTGTCGCGTTATTGGCCCTGACCACCCTATTGTTGTTTGTGTTTTTCACACAGCCGCAGATGCGGGAAACCGTCAAAGCCTGGATCAGCCTCATAACAGGCTGATCCAACTCGTTTCATTGGTCAGTTAATTGAAACGACCTCGATATCGAAAATCAGATCCTGACCAGCCAATGGATGGTTAGCATCCAGCGTGACGGTTGCTTCGTCGACCTCGATCACCGTCACCGGAACCGCCTGTCCGTCTGGCGTTTGCATTTGCAATTGGGTGCCAGGATCCAGCGGAATATCGTCCGGAATGCCTTCACGCGGGATCTGCTGGCGCGCTGCGGGGTTGATCGGGCCATAGGCGTCCACGCAGGCGATCTCGACCAGCTTTTTGTCCCCAATGTTCAAACCCGGCATCGCCGAATCCAAACCCGGGATAATCTGGCCCGTGCCAACGACGAATTCCAGCGGGTCACGTCCTTCGGAACTGTCAAAGACGTTTCCGTCCAACAGCGTTCCTGTGTAATGGATGCGAACCGTGTCGCCTTGTTTGATTTCCGTCATATTGGTCTCCGGCCTCTTTTGGGGTTTAGCGGCCAAGCCTAGGAGGTAACACGACATTGTAAACCCCACCCTCTTTCATGCCCGTTATTGTTGTGCAAACCTGCGCCGGACGATCAGGAGGGGACCGGATGCCAATCACAACCTGCATTTTCGATGCGTATGGAACGCTGTTCGACGTGGCCGCCGCCGCACGACAAGCAGCCGGGGAACCGGGCTTTGAGAAACTGCAACATAAGTGGCCCGAACTCGCCAATCATTGGCGCCTGAAACAGCTGCAATACACCTGGCTGCGCGCGGTCACGGATGCTCATGCGGATTTCTGGGATGTTACACAGGATGGCCTCGACTGGGCGCTTGAGGCGACCGGCCTGGACGGCGACGCAACACTGCGGCAACGGCTTCTGGATCTGTACTGGGAATTGCAGGCCTATTCCGAAGTTCCAGAAATGCTGCGCGCACTAAAAGCGGGTGAGTTGCAAACAGCGATCTTGTCAAATGGCTCGCCACCGATGCTTGATGGCGCGGTTCAGTCAGCGGGTATCGGGGACGTTTTGGACGACGTGTTGTCCGTGGAAAGCGTCGGAGTCTTCAAGCCGGATTCGCGGGTCTATGACCTTGTGCAGGAACGGTTCTGCTGTGCCCGAAACGAGGTTCTGTTCGTCAGCTCGAATGGCTGGGATGCGGCTGGGGCCAGCGGGTACGGCTTTGTCACCGCCTGGGTCAATCGCGCCGGGGAACCGATGGACCGCTTGCCATGGAAGCCTGCGCATGTACTGTCCGACCTAACGACGATTCCGCAACTGGCTGGACTTTAATGGCATTTTTCACTTCGTCTGATGACAGGCGTCTTTTTTTCGAGGACACCGGCTCTGGTGCGCCTGTGCTTTGCCTTGCCGGGTTGACCCGCAACAGCAAGGATTTTTCGTTCCTCGCGCCGCATCTGGGTGACATGCGGGTAATTGCGATGGATTACCGCGGGCGCGGTCGCTCGAACCATGACCCGGACTTTATGAACTACAACGTCCTTCGCGAATCTCAAGACGCGATCGAGCTGCTGGACCATCTTGGTCTGGACCGTGTGAATGTCATCGGCACCTCGCGTGGGGGGCTGATTGCCATGGCGCTAGCCGCCAGCCATCCCGAACGGTTGTTGAGCGTTGTTTTGAACGACGTCGGTCCGGTGCTGGAACCATCGGGTATCGCCAAGATCATGGAATTTGTCGGCAAGCAGCCCGTTTCCAAAACATATGATTTGGCGGCCCGGGCGTTGCAGCACGTCTTGGGGCCCCAATTTCCCGGCGTGTCACTAGCGCGTTGGCGGCAGCAGGCGGAAGTCCAATTCGACGAAACGCCTGATGGTCTGACCCTCAGCTATGATCCTGCGCTGCGTACAGCGCTTCTGGAACAGGCCGCTGCAGGGCCCGCCCCTGATCTGTGGCCCCTGTTTGAAGCACTGCAGAGCATTCCAACCGGCGTCATTCGCGGCACAAATTCGGATATTTTGGGCAAAGACACGCTGACTGAAATGCACAACCGCCACCCTGATCTTATATCGACAGAAATACCCGACCGTGGTCATCCCCCGTTTCTGGATGAACCACAGTCGGTAGAACTCATTCGCAAGGTACTGGTCACCGCATGAGCACACTTGAAATGATCGAGGCCGCCGCCGAGCGCCTCAGAGGGCATGTTCGCGAGACACCGATTCTAACCTCGCCGTTTCTGGACAAAATCGCGGGCCGCCGCGTGCTGGTGAAACCCGAGTGTTTGCAACATACCGGCAGCTTCAAGTTTCGCGGGGCCTGGTCGGCGATATCGGCCCTTGGTGATGCGGACCGGCAGCGCGGTGTCATCGCCTATTCCTCGGGCAATCATGCGCAGGGCGTGGCCTATGCGGCCGCGCAGCACGGGATTTCCTCGGTCATCGTCATGCCCTCTGACGCACCGCAGCTAAAGATCAACAACACCCGCGCGCTGGGGGGTGAGGTCGTTCTGTATGACCGCGCAAACGAAAGCCGCGAAGAGATTGGCGAGGCGCTGGCGTCCCAACGCAGTTTGACCCTGATCCGGCCTTACGACGAACCTCAGGTCATCGCAGGACAAGGCACGGTCGGGTTGGAGCTGGCGCGGCAGACGACCGATTTGGGTATCGAGAAGGCGGATGTTCTGGTGTGCTGCGGTGGCGGCGGGTTGACCTCGGGCACTGCACTGGCGCTGGAAGGTCACGCGCCGGGGCTGCGGGCCCGCCCGTGCGAACCTCAGGGGTTCGACGACGTCAAACGGTCTTTGGCCACGGGTCATATCCAAAGCAACAACGCCGCATCGGGCAATATTTGCGATGCGATTCTGACGCCGCAACCGGGCCAGATCACATTTCCGATTCTGAACCGGCTGTGCGGTCCAGGCTTGTCGGTGTCCGAGGAAGACGCGCTGCGCGCCATGGCGCATGCGTTTTTGCGCCTAAAGATCGTTCTGGAACCGGGCGGGGCGGTGTCACTTGCCTCGGCCCTGTACCGCGCGGACGAAATCGAAGGTGATACAGTGATCGTGGTAGCATCGGGTGGCAACGCCGACCCCGAAGTCTTTGGAAAAGCGCTGGAATACCTGACCTGACAAGTCGTTTAGGCTGGGGCAACCTGACATGTGGGCGTGTGACGCCAGGGGATTGAGTCGTGCAGATCGCAGACATTGGAAACATTCAAATCCACTACCGGATCGATGGTGATCCAGGCGGCGCGCCAATTGTGTTTGCCAATTCTTTGGGAACCGATCTGCGGCTTTGGGACGATGTGTTGCCGCACCTGCCTGCAGGGCTGCGTGTGATCCGTTTTGACAAGCGCGGGCATGGTCTTTCGTCGCAACCCCCGGCCCCCTATTCGATGGGTGCGCTTGTGCGGGACGTGGAAGGATTGCTTGATTTCCTTGAAGTCCGCGATTGCGTGTTTGTCGGCCTTTCGATCGGCGGGCTGATTGGACAAGGACTGGCCGTCAAACGTCTGGATCAGGTCCGCGCTTTGGTGCTGTCCAACACCGCAGCCAAGATCGGTATCCCTTCGATCTGGCAGGACCGCATGGACGCGATACGAAAAGGCGGGATCGAGGCCCTGGCTGATGCAACCATGGAGCGCTGGTTCTCAAAGACGTTTCGCGCATCACCCGAGCATCTGCTTTGGCGCAACATGATGGTGCGCCAGCCGGTGGATGGCTATCTGGGCTGCTGCGCGGCAATCTCCGGCACAGATTTCTACACCCCCACCAGCGGCCTGCGCCTGCCGACCCTCGGCATCGCCGGCAGCGAGGACGGATCGACCCCACCGGATCTTGTGCGGGAAACCGTTGACCTGATCCCCGGCTCTCGGTTCGAGCTGATGCGACGCGCTGGGCACTTGCCTTGTGTGGAACAGCCGGCAGAATACGCGGCATTGCTGCACAGCTTTCTGACCGAAATCGGACATGTTTGAAGGAGCCTTGGTTTGGCCGATCTTCTGTTAGTCCATGGGTCCTGCCACGGTGCCTGGTGTTGGCGCGACCTTATCCCGGCGTTGGAAGCGCTGGGGCACGAGGTACGCGCCATTGACCTGCCCAGCCACGGATCGGATCCGACGCCCGTTGCCGATGTGACGCTGGACAGCTGTCGCGACACAATTTTGGATGCGACCTCGCGCAATACAATCATTGTCGGTCATTCCTGGGGTGGCTACCCGATCAGTGCCGCGGCCGAAGCCGCACCGGAGGCCATGCGCGCCCTTATCTACCTTGCCGCCTACGTCCCGCAGGATGGTCTTTCGATGGTGGAAATGCGCAAACGATCGCCCCGGCAGACAATCCATGATGCGGTCGAAAAATCAACTGACGGCCTCTCGTATACGGTTGTACCAAGCAAGGTGCATGATCTGTTCTACCACGACTGCCCACCCGAAACCGTGCCATTTGCATTTGCGCGCTTGTGCCCGCAAGCCATCGCACCACAGGACACCCCCGTGCCCTTGACCGGCAATTTCGACCGGGTTCCCAAGGCCTACATCCGGACAACCGATGACCGGACCATCCCGACCGAATACCAGGAACAAATGAGCCGCAGCGCCCCCGAAGCGATGCGGCATACGATTGCCACGTCGCATTCCCCGTTTTTTGCGCAACCCCAAAAACTCGCTGATTTGTTGGACAAAATCGCAAAAGACCTGCCAGGGTCACAAGTCTGAGCACATCCCTTTCAACCCGCATCGTCTGCGGATAAGGTCCGCCCAAATTATCATCCTTGCGGTTCAAATGCGTCTTCCCTTTTTCTTCGTCCTTCTCACGGTCATGATCGACGCCATGGGCATCGGCCTTGTCCTGCCTATCATGCCGGAACTGATCGTCGAAGTTCAGGGTGGCACATTGGCGACAGCTGCGATCTGGGGTGGCATCCTCAGCACCGCGTTTGCCGCCAATCAATTTGTGTTCGGACCGGTTCTGGGTAACCTTTCGGATGCTTACGGGCGACGGGTGGTATTGCTGGTCTCGCTGTTCGTCATGTCACTGGACTATGTTGTCATGGCGCTTGCGGGCAGCATCTGGTTGCTGTTGGCCGGACGCATCGTCGGAGGCATTACGGCTGCCACGCATGCAACGGCGGCGGCTTTCATGGCGGATGTGTCGAAACCCCACGAAAAGGCTGCAAACTTTGGTCTATTGGGCGCAGCATTTGGCGTCGGGTTTGTCTTTGGCCCAGTACTAGGTGGGCTGCTGAGCGAATATGGCACACGTGCACCATTTTGGGCTGCGGCGGGTTTGTCTGCACTGGCCTTCATCATCGGTGTATGTGTCATGCCCGAGACGGTCACCGACAAGACGCGCCGGGCCTTCAGCCTGAGGCGGGCAAACCCAGTGAACTCTCTGCGCGCGATTGCCGCGTTGCCCGGTATCCGGCCGATGCTGTGGGTCTATCTCCTGTACTCCATCTCGATCTATGTCTACCCGGCAATTTGGGCGTATTTCACAACCGAACGGTTCGGCTGGTCACCACAAATGATCGGCCTGTCATTGGGCGTCTACGGGATCGGCATGGCGGCCGTTCAGGGCGGCCTGATCCGTCCCGCAACCAAGTATTTGGGGGAACGCGTTACAATCATCTACGGCATGGGCTTCGAGCTGTTTAGCTTTTTTCTTCTGGCCTTTCTGACCAACGGGATCATTGCCCTGATGCTAATCCCAATCACTGCGATCGGAGCGGTTGTGACCCCTGCCCTGCAGGCCCTGATGTCGCGTAAGACGCCCGATTCGCAACAGGGTGAACTGCAGGGGGTGCTGACATCCTTGCACGCTTTGTCGATGGTCATCGCACCGTTGCTCATGACCAGCGTGTTCGCCCAGTTCATTAAACCCGACGCGGTGATCTACTTGCCGGGCGCACCATTCCTCTTGGCATTCGTCATGATGGTGATCTGTCTTCTTGTGTTTTCCCGTTCACGTGGGGTCATGGCATAACTACGACATCCCTTTGACGGATTCCGCCTTGCAGCGTCCCGATAAGCGCGCCACCGTAGCGCAAAGCGAGAGAGGGACAGCATGCAAACCATCAAAGCCGCCGTTTGCCGGGCGTTCGGTGAACCTCTGGTCATCGAAGATATTCAGATCGCACCGCCCAAGTCAGATGAGGTCGAGGTGACACTGGATGCGGTGGCAATTTGCCATTCAGACATTTCATTTGCCGGTGGTGCGTGGGGCGGGCATCTTCCTGCCGTCTACGGGCACGAAGCAGCGGGTATTATCACTGCGGTCGGCGACTCGGCAGGTGAATTTCAGGTTGGGGACCCGGTTGTCGTTACCCTGATCCGGGCATGTGGCTCGTGCCCCTCTTGCGCGGGGGGGAAACCAACTGTTTGCGAAACGCCTTATGACAAGGTCAACGGGCCGTTGCGCACAGCAGATGGTGGACCACTGGAGCAGGCTATGGCCTGTGGTGCCTTTGCCGAAAAGGTTGTGGTCAGCCACCGACAGATCGTCAAAATTCCGCCGTCGATGCCCAAAGACGTCGCCAGCCTGCTGTCCTGCGGAGTGATCACGGGCGTCGGCGCCGCCGTCAATGCCGCCGGGCTGCGGCCCGGACAGGACGTGGTGGTGATCGGTGCCGGAGGTGTCGGGCTGAACGCAATTCAGGGCGCCCGCATCGCCGGTGCACGCCGTATTGTGGCCGTGGACATGACCGAAGAGAAGCTGAACATTGCCAAGGAATTCGGCGCGACCCACGGCGTTTTAGCAGATCAGAAAGCCCCCTGGAAGGCCGCCTACAAGGCGCTTGGGGGGCGCGGCGCAGATGCCGTTTTGATCACCGTCGGCGCGATTCCTGCCTACGACCAAGCCCCTCGTTACTTGGGTCCGGGTGGTAAGGCGGTAATGATCGGGATGCCGCACTCCGGGGATATGGCAAGCTACGAGCCGGTAGTTCTGGCCGCGCTGGGTCAGGGTTTGATCGGATCAAAAATGGGCGATGTTGTCATTCAGCGGGATATTCCGTGGATGATCGACCTTTATGATCAGGGACGCCTGAAACTGGATGAACTGATCTCAGGCCGATGGTCGCTGTCGCAGATCAACGAAGCGATCGAGAACACCAAAACCGGATCCGCCAAGCGTAACGTGATCGTTTTCGACAGGGATTAACCCGGCAGGGCAGGAGACCACCTGATGAAACTGCAAGACCTCGACATCATTGTCACTGCCCCTCCTGCGCCCGGATGGGGCGGGCGGTATTGGATTCTGGTCAAAGTCACGACCGATACCGGGATCACGGGCTGGGGTGAATGCTATGCATCCTCGGTTGGCCCCGAGGCGATGTGCCATGTCATTCGGGACGTGTTTGAACGGCACATGCTGGGAGAGAACCCCGAAAACGTTGAGCTGATGTTCCGCCGAGCATACTCCAGCGGATTTACACAGCGTCCCGATCTGACGGTCATGGGCGCCTTTTCCGGACTGGAAATCGCGTGTTGGGATATTCTTGGTAAAGATCGCGATCGCCCGGTCTATGCCTTGCTGGGGGGATTGGTGAACGAACGCATAAGGGCCTACACCTATCTGTACCCCCTGCCCCAACATAACCTGAACGATTTCTGGACGTCGCCTGAACAAGCTGGCGAATGTGCCGCCGAAATGGTCCGGCGCGGGTTCACAGCCGTCAAGTTTGACCCCGCCGGGCCCTACACTGTTCGGGGCGGGCACATGCCTGCGATGTCCGATATCTCGATGTCTGTTGCGTTCTGCAAAGCGATCCGAGAGGCCGTGGGCGACAAAGCCGATCTGCTGTTCGGCACCCACGGCCAGTTCAACACCGCGGGCGCAATCCGATTGGGTCAGGCGCTTGAACCCTATTCACCGCTTTGGTTCGAAGAACCGACACCACCGGACATGATTGAAGATATGGCTCGTGTCGCGCGGAACGTTCGGATCCCGGTCGCGACCGGTGAACGCATGACCACCAAAGCCGAATTCGCGGCCGTTTTGCGGGCTGGGGCGGCGGAAATCCTCCAACCGGCGCTGGGTCGTGCCGGCGGAATTTGGGAAATGAAGAAAGTCGCGGCCATCGCTGAAGTCTTCAACGCCCAGATGGCCCCACATTTGTACGCGGGTCCGGTTGAATGGGCCGCAAATATCCATCTGGCCGCGTCCATCCCCAACCTGCTGCTGCTTGAGACCATAGACACGCCGTTTCACGATCAACTCATCAACGGCTCATTGCAGGTTGAGGCCGGATTTGTCCCCGCGCCGACCGCACCGGGCCTGGGGATTGAGGTGAACGAAGACCTTGCACGGGCGCACCCTTTTAACGGTGATGGCCTGCATCTGCAGATGCAGGAAGAGCCCTGTGATTACGTGAACGGAAACGCCTTTCAAGGTGGTGCCCCTGCAACCGAGGGGTGACAACTCAATAGGTCTTGGGGCACATTGACCCAACCCATAGGTGTTAAACAGGCAACGCGTGACACTTGAAGACGACCAAACCGAACAAACCGAAGCCGCGCTATCTGAAATGAAAGAAAGCGCGGCTCGGGCCTCTGCATTTCTGAAAACGCTCGCGCATGAGGGGCGGTTGATGATCCTGTGCCATCTGGCCGACGGCGAAAAATCCGTGGGTGAGTTGGAGGCCTTGTTGCGTATCCGTCAGGCTGCGGTCAGTCAGATGCTGGCGCGCCTGCGCGCTGAGAACATTGTTGCGACGCGCAGGGACGGAAAGTCTATCTATTACTCGCTGAACAACGACGGCGCGGCGCAGGTGATCGCCGTTCTTTACGATATGTTCTGCGGCCCCGACAGCGAATAACCCTTAGTTCGATACATAGCCCGCGATCACCTGCAACAGTTTGAACGCGGTTGCGGCATCATTTTCGACCACGGCCAGGAATTCCTCTTCACCAATACGCAGGCACGACAGTTCCGTCTCGGCGATCATGCTCAGCGCCCTAGGTTCCTTGCGGATCAGGCCCAATTCTCCGACCAGGGCACCGGGGCCGACCGTGGCAATCAACTGATCCACTCCGTCGGTTTGCGGAAGGTACAGCCCGGCTTCCCCGTCCAGCACCACATAGGCGCCGTCGGTTGGCTGATCGTCCTTAAGGAAAACAACCTCTCCTGCTTTGGCATCGAACCAGCGCGCACCAAAGGCCAGCAGGCGCAGCTGTCGACGGTCCAGCCCGGAAAACAGCGGTGTCTGTTCCAGCGCGCGCAGCTTGCGCGAAAGGTCAGCTGAGGCGGCACTGTCTTCTTCCACGTCCGCAGGTCCTTCGTCCGAGACGACCCGACCTTGCCTGATTTCCACATACATGTCGAACACGCTCGGGTTTTCGAACTGGTCGTTCAGGTAGATCACCGTGGTATCCGGCAGCAAAGCGCGTAGATTTTTGTACACGGCCACTTTCGAGGCCATGTCATAACTGGCCAGCGCATCCTCAAGGATCAAGATATCCGGTTTCTTGATCGTCGCGCGCGTAAAGGACAGAGGTTCAGCAAAAACCGCGGGCAGGTTTTGACCGCCAAGCGCCACCGGCACGTCATAGATCAGTTCGACCACCAACGGGCGCGCACCGTTTTCGTTCAATACATCCACGATCAGTTTGCGCGCCTCGTCCGAACGGGCGCCGCCGATCTGACTGACCTTTCCGAACAAAGCGTTTTCCAGAACCGTCAAGCCAGGCGCGAACTTCGTTTTGTCTAACGGGACAAATACATCGAGCAACCGTTCCAACAACTTTTCGGAATGGCTATGCCGCAACTCAAGAATGCGGTCTTTGAGGTCGTCGGTGAAGGCTGGTCCAATCTGCTCCGCCGAAATCACGAACGGAACGGCCAGCAGGTTTGCCAGCTGTTCATCATTCAGCCCCGATACGCCCTCGTTCCGGGTCTTTTCGACCAGCTCGACCGCAGCCTCGTACGTTTGCGCCTCTAGTCCCAGTTTGCGAAACAGCGGGTGATCGGTGCCGTCCAGGCCGAAAATCTGGCGCAGCATCTCAATCACATCGCGTGTCAGGCTCACCAGAGTCTCATCCAGACCAAATTCGCGCAATTGCTCAAGGAACACGGTCTGCTGCGCCAAAAGCTCCTGCGTGACCGGCACTTTGGGCGTGGCGAACAGCAAGTTCTCCGCAACCGGCAAGGCAGGATTATAGCTGTCGCGATCAAAGATCAGGGCCTGTTGCTCCAGCCCTGATGCTTTCACCGCATCCTGAACCAAAGGTCGCAGTTCGACCAGTTTGTCGGCCAGCTCGGGATGCTCGGCGGCATCGAAGACCTGTTCGGCCCCGCGCAAAAACAGCGCCGCGCCGGAACCCATCCCGTCAATCAGTTTCAACCACCAGTCGCGTACCTCGTCGGCGCTGTCCAATCCCGCGGTCGTCGGGTCCAGCCAATTTGCCCTGAAGGGGTCCGAGCTATTGCCGGCCCGCAACGTCTCATCATATCCGGGGTCGTTTGTTTCGGTTGTTTGCGGCTTAAATCGCATCGGCATCATGACGTTGTCGCCCAGCGTGCCCTGGAACATCACAGGCCGTGACGAAGCATAGCCGATACGGGCCGCCACAACGCTTTGATGCAGCTCTGACAAACGAATATCACCGATCCGCACCCGGCCCGAGCTGGGCAGAATTTCCCGCGTCAGCAACTCTGCCAAAGCGCGGCGATCTTCTTCGCTGGGGGCCGCGATCCCGATGATTTTCCCGCTGGGAAAGGACAGGTCCAAATCATCCAGAACCTGGTTACCGTCCATATCGCGGACCGAGACATGGTCGAGCACTATGTCGCCGTACAGCCTTGGCGTGGTCTCGGGTTCGCCATCGAACAGTTTTTCGTCATGCATTCCGGCAGGTGCAAACCGTTCCGTCACCACGTCCCAGCGCAGCGACATATCTTGTGTCTGGTTATAATAGGTCAGCAGTTCCTTCCACGGCGAGCTGAGGTCCTTATACGCAGCCAGGGCTGCAACCAGCGCACCCAGCGAAACCGAACCCTGCAGGACAAGAAGACCCCCAACCAGATAGAACAGGAAAGGTGTCAACTGCGAGATGAAGTTGTTGAGGAACTTCATAAAGAACTTTTTCTGGTAGATCTCGAACCGGATTCCAAACAGGCGGCCCAATTGATCGGACACCATCGCCCGCCGGTATCGCCAGCCGCCATTGGCACGCAACGTGGACGCGCCCGCCGCATTCTCGCCAATCTGGGCGGCCAGCAACCGAACCTCTTGAATGCGTTTTTTGTTCAGAAGGTTGATCTGACGTTGCAGTTTCGGGATCAGCCAGGCCTGCAGCGGGATCAGCGCAACTGCCGCCAGTCCAAACCAGAAACTTTGCAGAAACAAGAAGGACAGGATGGTGATCATCTGACCCGCCTGCAGAACCGGCTGGCTGATAGCATCACCCATTAGCCCGCCCATCGGCTCGCTTTCGGCGGTGACCATCGACACCAGCTCCCCCTGGCTGACGCGTTCGAAATAGGGTTGAGGGAAACGCAACGCGCGGCTGATCAGCACGTACCGGAACCGGCGCAACATACGCTCGCTCAGCACGCCTTTCATGGTGTTGATGCGCATTTTCATCAGGCCATGCGCCAGCACCGCAATCAGGAACCCGATGCACAGAACAATCAGAAATGTGGTCTGCGGCAGGCTGTAACCCCACACATCCACAACCGGGCTGGCGGCACCAATCGCATCGTTGATGATGCGTTTGGGCAGTTCCAGCGTCAGGTAGAGTAGTGGAAACAACGTGGACGTCACGGCCAGCAGAATCAACTGGTCGCGCTTCGAGTATTTCCAAATAAACTGGAAAATTGAACGTTCTATGGAACCTGCCCCTACTACGGATCACTGAAACAGTCTTGACGAAAGTGCAGTAAGTCCAACACTGTGAATTTACGTTAGTCCAGCCAAAAGAGGCAAATAGTTTCCAGTTTGAACAGTTAATTGCCAAGTGTGAACAAGTTCATTTGCGCAACCACAGATTAGTGCCTAGAGTCTGTTCTGGGACGATATTGGGAGGACTCATTTGACTGCCAGTTTAGGCGCAGTGCTATTGATGCTCTGCTTGTTGCAGATCAAACATATGTTTGCGGATTTTTTTCTCCAGACTCCTAAAATGTTGGCAGGGCGCGGTGAGTATTTTCACGCGGGCCGCGCGCAGCATGCCGGTGTGCATGTTATCGGGTCAGTGATTGTCTTTTTGCTATTTGGCGCGCCGTGGTCGTTTATTTTGATCATTGCTGCACTGGAATGGATTGTTCACTTCAATATTGATTTCGCCAAAGCAAGCTATTCGGACAAAAAGCAACTGATGCCGACGCAAGCCGCGTTTTGGCGCGCTGCTGGCCTGGACCAGTGCCTGCACAACCTGACTTACATCGCCATGGTCTGGGCCTGGGCTGAATTCGCGACCTGATCAGCGTTAGACTCAGGCGACGTTTTCCAGGGATTGCGGGCAATACGCGTCCAGCCACATTCGATCCAAATGGTCAATTCTAGCGGCATCGAAACGTTCCGCTTCTTTCCAGTAGCGACCAGACGGAACGAAGTAATTCAGCTGTTCCTCCGCCTGCAGTGCCGCTTGCATACTTTTTGTCGACGGCAGCGCGGCAGACATTAAGGTGTCAGTCGTCACCGAAGGAAAGACCAGCCGACTTTCACCCTGCGACAGTCGAACCACGCGGCAGTTCTGCGCGGCACCGAACAACGCTAACCGGGCGGATTTCGCCTCAAGCGATCGCAGCGTCACATCAGCGCGCAAAGGATCGGCTGTTCCGTTGCCGTAAAAATGGGTCTGGCCGAAATTTGGGTAAATCATATCACAGCCCAAAAATGCCAAAACGGCAGGTTGAAGCGCGGCCAAGGCCCAGTAACCGGCCGTGAACGCCATAGTCCCACCAGCATAAACAAACCCTCCAAACTGGTTTTGAAGGGGAACGTATTCATCGGCTTCGACAATGCGTTGGCCGTGGGCCAGTTTGTCTGGACGATTGCGGACAGGGAAATCCTCGGGGTGAATAAGGACATCCCAATCATCACGAATTCGCCATGCGTTGTTGATGGCAACGATGTGGGTGAACGGATCCCGAGGCCACTCGCGCGCGGCCACAGCGGCCGGCGCACTGCCTAGTATCAGAACGCGATGTGTCAGCTCGGCCATCCTGGGTCCTGCGCTTTTTCAGTTCCCCGGAAGGATAGGGCGATTTTTTTCCTTAACTACCCCAGTACAGAAAAACTGCTTTCTTCGTTGATGGGTCGCTTGCGGGAATAGAACCCGACATCAATGCTCCGCCCGATATAGGGAAGTTCATATTGAAGCGGCTGCGCGTCGTGATCCGCGCCACCTTCGCAATACGCGATCAGGGCGGTCATCATCTTGCCCGCAATCGGAGCATTCTTGTACTGGTTCCCGCTGGTCCCGCAGGCCATGTAGAACCCCGGCAGGCTGGATTTGTCGTAGATCGGAATCCAGTCTGTGGATGCGTCATACAGGTCCACAACTCCGCGTGTTTTAGACGGGATGCCAAGACTTGGGACGCGCTGTGCATACCGCATGGCCTGCGTTGTCCACTGGTCGGTGAAATCGTGATTATAGTTCACATCGTCTTCGCACCATTGATGCGGATCGCATTCGGGGTCTTCCGAGCCAACCAGAATGTGGTTGCCATGCTCGGGTCGGCAATAGCAGGCAATATCGCTGTCCGAGACAATCGTTCCGTCGTTTTCGAAATCAAACCCCTCGGGTGCGGGGACGTGCACAACCTCTTGCCGCAACGGGCGGGTTTCGATCGTCATATCATCCAGGACACCCGCCATCTTGTTGATGATCGCTGAGCCAGG
The DNA here is from genome assembly GCF_059611225.1 of Ruegeria sp. CDSA246. Lineage (NCBI taxonomy): Bacteria > Pseudomonadati > Pseudomonadota > Alphaproteobacteria > Rhodobacterales > Roseobacteraceae > Ruegeria > Ruegeria sp. CDSA246. Next base: position 112,664 of record NZ_JBXWPD010000006.1, read on the forward strand.
GCCCGCGACGTTCACGACGACTTTCGCGTGGATTTCTTCGCCCGAGGCAAGTTTGACACCCGAAACCCGACCGTCGCTGGACAATATCTCGACCACTTCGGCACCAGTGCGCACTTCTGCGCCATGCAGCTTGGCAGCATCCATCAAGTTCTGCGCGGACAAAGCCGGGTCCGTGACATATCCCGCCTGCGGCCAGAACACGCCGCCCTGCATCTTGCGCCCGTTCGGGTGCCCAAATTCCGGATCATCCATCCGGCGCGCCGGTGTGAAACTGTCCTGCGAGTAGATCGGCAGGCGCTCACTGACTTTATCAGGTGACCATTCTTCGAACGGGCAATCCAGATCGGCGCTGTTCTTCATGTGCTTTTCAAGCAAGCCATTGGCATCAGTCTTCATCACTAGACAGCCGGTCTCGCGGAATTGCGCCAGATTAGCATCCTCGGGCAGGCCGAGGTAGTCGGCCCAATCGCGCCAGTAGTGGTAGCCTTCCCACGCAAACGCCGTTCCGTCGAAGGTCGAATAATGCATGCGGATTATGGCGCAGGATCCGGCAGTCGAGCCGTGACCGACTTGACTGTTTCGGTCCAGCGACAGGGTTTTCCAGCCCGCTTTCGCCATTTCAAAGGCGATGGCCGCGCCGATCACACCGGTTCCGATGATGATTGCGTCAGGTTGACTCATGAGGCTTCTCCCTTCCAATAGCGCGTTGAATAGGCGCTGAATTCTTCAACTTCTTCGGGCTTGGGCTCAACCCCAGTGAAGACATAAAGGTAATGCGGAACCATTGCGATCCGCGTGGACATTGGTTCGTTCAACTGGGCCAGATCGTACCCGATCTGCATGTAGTACAGAACGCGCGCGCGGGTTTCGGCCTCAACTTCGGAATAGCCGTACCGCGCGAACATGTCATGAAGCGCTTCGAGCCTGCGCGCATCCGACTGATCGAGCGCCCGGCGTACTTTCCCCGATTTGCGCGCCCAATCCCGGACGGAAAAATCCAACGCGGTATCGAACAGTTCAGTATTCACCACGCAACGATGCACGTTGCAAACGGCTGCGGTTATCGTATCCGCTGGGGCCTTGGCCTGCGCAACCAAGGCCGCTGTATTCGTCGCATGCCAGCGCGCCAGCAGGGCGTCCAAAAGCTCTTGCCGGGATTTGAAGTACCAATAGAAGGACGACCGCGACACGGCCATCCGTTCAGCCAGGTTCAGGACTTTGATCTGGTCCACACCGTCTGAGATCAGCACATCCATAGCCACGTTCAGCCAGTCGTCACGCGTGACCTTAATGTTGCCAACCAAGGGTTCAGCTTCGGGGTCATCCCGGTGCAGGATGGGTTTTGTGCTCATTCAACTCTCCGGCGGGGCGCCGCCCGCAGCGGTACGGCGCGCAATGAACTCATGCAAGGCACCCATGCGGTCGCTGTCACATGAAGGCGCTTTGAAGTCAGACAGAATACTCTTCCAAACCGCGGTCGCGCGATGATTGGCATCCATCGATCCGCGCTCTGTCCAGGTTCCGAAATTTGCGTAACCGTGCAAATGCGGTTCATAGAATTCGGTGTTGTACCGCTCCATCGTCTGGCTTGAGGCAAAGAAGTGCCCGCTGGGTTCGACTTCGCTCAGGGCGGTGTCGAAACCGATCTCGGCTGTACCTGCCTGCGCCCCTGCACAAAGCTCGGCCACCATGTTCAGGACCTCGGCGTCACAGATCATTTTCTCAAAAGAAACGGTTAAGCCACCCTCCAGCCAACCGGCCGAGTGAATGATTACCGTCGCCCCTGCCATCAGACAGCCCCAAAGACCAAACTGGTTTTCATTCGCTGCTTGAACATCGTTGATGTTCGACGCTGATCCGGCAGCCGACCGCCAAGGTAGGCCCAGATGCCGGGCCAACTGGCCTGCGGCAAGCGAAGCCTGGAAGTGTGAGGGTGTTCCAAATGCAGGCGCACCCGATTTCATGTCCACGTTGCTGGTGAACGTGCCATAGCAAACCGGCGCTCCTGACCTGGCCAGCTGGGTCAGTGTCAACGCCGCCAACGCCTCGGCATGCGAAAGTGTGATCGCGCCGGCCACGGTGATCGGGGCCATTGCGCCCATCAGCGTAAACGGCGTGATGATCGACATCTGTCCATTGCGGGCGAAATCTATCAGCCCTTGCGCCATCGGTATGTCCAGCGTGCGCGGGCTGTTCGTATTGATGATCGTGTAGCAATGTGCGCCCGCCTGAAACTCATCGTCCGACAGGCCCCGTGCGATGGATAGCATTTCAAAGCAATCCATCACCTGCGGCGTCCCGCGTGAGAAAAAGAACGGGAACTTGTCGGTCAACTCCATCTGCGCCTGCGTCGTGAAATAGTGGCGCAGATGGGTCGGCACGTCCTGCGGTTCGACCTGAGGCGAGATCATCTGGAACACATCAAAATGATGCGTAAGCTTTAGGAACTCCAGATAATCCTGCCCTGTGGCGGGACGGCGGCCGCGTTCAAGATCTGTCGCGTTCGGTGCCCCTGCCCCCGGTTGAAACACCAGACTACCTAGCTCAAGGGTGAAGTCTCTGTGTCGCGCGCCTGCATGGCACGCTATCGACTTTGGTGCTGATGCGACGGCGGCTTCAACAATGTCGCGGCCGATGAAGACCATCTCGGTATCTTCATCCACCCGCGCGCCCGCTTTCGCAAAGAGACGCCGGGCTTCCGGAAGCAGGCATTTGACGCCCAACTCCTGAAGTGTTCGCAAGGCCGTTTCGTGCATATCCGCAATCTGGTCAGCCGGGAACACCTCCATCAACGGGAAGGGATTCCTCAACTGGCGATAATTCACGTCCCGACTGGGCGCAGGGGCGGCCTCGGCGCTTCGCCCGCGCCGTCGTCGCCCGCGTTCGGGTGTTTGCGACTTCATCGTCAGCCCCTCATCGCTTTGCCTTGAGGATCATAGGGCGAAGGTGCGATGACCCGCGCCGAGCGCTCAACGCCAACTACGTGCACCGACAATTCTGTTCCCGGCTCGGCCTTTTCGCGGGTGACCAACGCCATTGCCAGCGACTTTCCAGTGTAGTGTCCATACCCGCCCGAAGTGACGAAGCCCACGCGCTCATCGCCTGCCCAAACGGGTTCGTATCCGCTGGCGTCCGCGTCTGCGGCGTCCACTTCCAGTGTTACCTGAACCTGCGCCGGACCATTGCCGTCACGTTCTGCGACTGCCGCATCCTTTCCGACAAAATCCTTGCCCCAGTCGATCCAGCGATCCATTCCGGTCATGCCCGGAGTGTAGAGCTGCGTGAATTCTGCAGACCAGATGCCAAAACTCTTTTCAAGCCGCGTTGAAAGCATCGCGTTGAAACCGCACTCGCGAATGCCCTCTTCGGCACCGGCCTCCAGCAACATGCGGCGCAGCTTGATGTGGTCACCGTAGCGGCAGTTGATCTCATACCCTTTCTCGCCGGTCACCGACATACGGGCGACGCGCGCGCGGACCAACCCGATGTCAAAATCTCCACAGCCCATGAATTTCAGACCCGAGATGTCCTGTTCAGCCAACTTTTCGACCACGGCTTGCGACTTGGGACCAACCACCGCGAACCCGCAATATTCCTCGCCCAGATCCTGGACATTAACGCCGTCGATCATGTGATCGTCAAACCAGCGCATGTGCCACGCCCGCAAGTAGTAGCTGCCCATGATCCACCAGGTTCCGTCGCCCCAGTTGAGCACCGTGAGGTCCCCTTTGAGCCGCCCGTTCTCACCCAGCATCGGCGCCAGCTTCGCCCGACCTGGTGCGGGCAGTTTTGAGGCCATGATTTTGTCCAGCCAAACCTCAGCATTCGGGCCACTGACCTCAAACCGGGAGAATCCCGAGATATCCATCAAGCCGACGCCTTCGCGGATTACCTTGCATTCGTCAGCTACGATGTCGTGCGCATTCGACCGCTTGAGCGTCGGTGTTTCCTCGAACCCTTTCGGAGCAAAATACAGCGGCACTTCAAGATCCCAGCTGATGCCCCATTTACAACCTGCATCCGCCATCGCGTCATGCGCTGGGGCCATTTTTAGCGGCCGCCCCGCGGGCAGTTGCTCGTTCGGGTAGGTCATTACAAAGCGGCGGGAATAAAACTGGCCCGTGGTTTCACGGATATACCGCTTGTTCTGCGCAAAATCGCCAAAGCGCGCCACGTCCATCGGCCAAGCATCCGCCTCGGGCTCGCCATGGATCATCCATTCAGCCAGTGTCTTGCCGACGCCGCCGCCCTGCAGGAAACCTGCCATCACCGCACAGGCTGACCAGTAGCCGCGCTTGCCCGGCACCGGACCGACCAGCGGGTTTCCGTCAGGCGCAAAGGTGAAAGCACCGTTTACCCATGTCTTGATGCCTACGTTCTGGATCGACGGATAGCGTTCAAAGCCAAGCGTCAGCTCGTTCTCGATCCGATCAAGCTGTTCCTGAAACAGCTCCTCACCATAATTCCAAGGCGCGCCGTCCATGGCCCAGTGTTCGTGATCCACCTCATAAATCCCGACCAGAACGCCTTTCTGGTCCTGCCGCATATAGGTGAACCCCTCGAGGTCCACCGTCATCGGCATTTCGAATTCGGCTTCAGCGACCTCGGGGACTGTATCGGTGATCAGATAGTGGTGTTTCAGAGGAGACACCGGCAGCTCCACCCCGGCCATACGCCCTACTTGCTTGGCCCAAAGGCCAGCGGCGTTAACCACGTGTTCACAAGTGATTGTGCCCTTGTCGGTGATGACCTGCCAGCCATCATCGGTCTGGATCAGCTCCTCGACCTTGGTTTCCTCATAATACTCAGCACCGCGTTTTTTGGCAGCCGTCGCATAAGCCTGCACCGTGCCGGTTGTATCGATATAGCCCTCGCGATCAGCCCACATCGCGCCCAATACGCCGTCGGTGGACATGATGGGGCAACGTCTTTGCGCCTCTTCCGGAGAAAGCAACTCGCAGTCGTCAATGCCGATGGATTGGAAAATGCGATAGTTCGCCTGCAGCCATTCCCACCGTTCTGGCGTACCCGCCAATGTCAGACCACCGGTCATGTGCAACCCGATATTCTGACCAGACTCCTTTTCGATCTCGCTGAGCAGATCGATTGTATAGGCCTGAAGCGACGCCATGTTTGGGTCCGCATTCAGAGCGTGAATGCCGCCAGCCGCATGCCAGGACGAGCCGGACGCCAGCCGCCGCCGTTCCAGCATGACCACATCTGTCCAGCCAAACTTGGCCAGATGATACAGAACCGAGGCGCCCACAACGCCGCCCCCGATGACCACAACGCGATACTGAGATTTCATACTGCGCTCCCCTGTATGACTAAGGAAGGACGCTAGTGGCACTGTTCACTTCTGTCTAGACATTTCTGTACAGTTCCGCGCAAGCGAAGAACCGGCCTCGGGCCAGCAGTTTCTAGAGCTGAGCGCTGGGACGGGATGCGACCTTGTCGAACCATGCCAAAGTGGCTGTATTTTCTTGTGGAATCCGTTTCTTGATCACGCGGGCAAAGTCCACAAAGACAAAGGTGGAAATGTCCGCGAGGGTGAAGTCGGCACCTGCGATAAACGCACTTTCGCCCAGCCGCTGTTCGAGCAGCGAAAAGAAATGATCAACCCGCGCGGACCCTCGCTGAGCCAATTCCGGAATTTGCCGGTGATTCACCGGACCCGGAATCGCCCTGTCCGCAAAGGCCGGATGCGTGTTGCGCAAGGCCTCGGCAACAGGCATGCCGCCCTGTTGTTCGACAATGCTGTTCCACATCAGAACCTGTCCCTTTTCATCGGGTGTGCGCCCCAATAGCGATGGCTCGGGAAACCGCGCCTCAAGGTAAGCGGCGATCCCAAGATTCTCGGTTAGCGTGCTGCCCTCATCCGTCACCAACACGGGGACAGTTGCATTCGGGTTCACCGCGCGAAATTCGTCGCTGAGTTGCTCACCTTTGCCGATCGAGATTTCTCGGGTTTCGATATCCAAACCCTTTTCGGCAATGAACATGCGCGCGCGCCGCGGGTTGGGGGCCGTGGAACAATCATAGAAAAGCATTGAGGTTCCCTTCCAGGTCAGCGGCGGTAGATAAAACAGCGACCTTTGACGGCCCCTTCGGGAAGGGAAACTTCGGTCAAGGTATCGAAATACATCCGGTCGCTGGACACCATCAAACCACCCTCGGCTAATAGCGGCTCGATCAATGGTGAGACAAATCTGGCGAAGTCGTCGTTCTTTTTGCGGTTGTGGCCGCCCAAGTCCGCGTGGATCAGACTGGCCGTGGCTCCGAACCGATCCACCGAGGCCGGTAGTGTTTCTCGCACATCCCCCAAAATCACCCGATCTGCGGGCGGCGTGGAATCCGGATGCGACGCCACGGCGCGCTCGAACACATAAACAGGTCGACCTGAAATATACTGCACCATGTGATGATAGGTGCGCCCGTTGCCCAACCCCAGTTCGAACACTGGCCCAGGCATTCCTTTGGTTTCAGAGATGGCGAAATCCAGACAGGCCCGTTGGGACACCATACGGTCGATGAACAGATCCAGGCGGCTTTGGTTGTCGGGCACGGGGAAATCTCTCCTTGATATCAGTCAGCTCATGATTTGGGGCCGACACCGCATGTGATGACAAATCCTCAAGGATTTGTGTAGGTAAATTGGCCTAAGTTTCACATTTTCGCGACAATTCGGCCCAAGAACGGGTTTGACTACACAGGCACAACCGCGCGAGACTAAGTCAAAAAACACAGGGAGTTGAATACGCCGATGTCGAACCACGGACGAACGGGTGGAAAACCCGCATGACTGCGTTGTTGTCCGTCAGAGACCTCAGCATCGGTTTTGGTGCGGGCGACTCAGTTGTCAAAGGTGTCAACTTTGATGTCGAGGCTGGGCAGACATTGGCTCTGGTCGGTGAATCCGGATCGGGAAAAACCATCTCGTGCCGGGCGGCCTTGCGTATTCTGCCACGTGCCGCGCAAATCCGCAGTGGCACGATAACCCTGAACGATTCAAAAGGCTTCGAGGATCTGACCAAGATCAGCGAACGCCAGATGCGCGACATTCGCGGCAATCGGGTTTCGATGATTTTTCAAGAACCGATGCGATCACTATCCCCGTTGCACAAGATCGGCAATCAGGTCAGCGAGGTCTTGTGGCTGCATCGGAGCGCGTCCGAGGCGCAAGCCCGCAAAGAGGTCCTGACCCAATTCGAACGCGTGGGCTTTCCTGATCCGCAGCGTGCGTATGATTCTTACCCGTTCGAGTTGTCGGGCGGCATGCGCCAGCGCGCCATGATTGCGATGGCAATGGTTTCCAAGCCGGAACTGCTGATCGCAGATGAGCCGACGACCGCGCTGGACGTAACGACACAAGCGCAGGTCCTGGGGCTGATTAAGGAGTTGCAGCGCGAGACGGGCATGGCCCTGATCCTTGTGACACACGACCTTGGGGTTGTTGCCAATATGGCGGAACAGGTTGTCGTCATGCACAAAGGCCGGGTGATGGAAGCTGGTGCCGCCGCGCCAATCCTCAGCGCCCCAGCGCACCCCTACACACAACAATTGTTCAACGCGGCCCCTGCGATTCCAGACGAAGATTCGGTCGGGCTGCCGATGCCGGATGAGGACCTCATTCTACAGATGAAGGGGGTGTCCAAGACCTACACTATGCGGTCCAGCAGGGGCTGGCAGGGGGACAAGCTGATCTATGCCTGCCGAGGTGTGGACCTGAATCTGGCCCGCGGCAAAACACTGGCAATCGTCGGCGAAAGTGGCTCGGGCAAAACAACGGCGGCGCGGATCGCCCTTGGCGCGGAACTGCCCGATCCGGGTGGCGAGGTTCTGTTTCGCACCTCGCCAGGCGAAGACCCGATCACCGTGCACCACATGAACCGCTCTCAGCGCACGGCCTTTCAACGCAAGGCGCAGATGGTGTTTCAGGACCCGTACAGCTCGCTCAGTCCGCGGATGCGCATTCAAGACGCGCTGACCGAGCCTTTGGAAATCCACTCCATTGGTTCGACCGCCGAACAGCGGGACAAAGCGGTCGAGATGCTGCAGCGTGTGGGACTGAATGGTGATATGCTCAAACGCTACCCACACGCCTTTTCCGGCGGACAACGGCAACGCCTGTCGATTGCGCGGGCGATGATGCTGGACCCTCAGCTGATTGTCTGTGACGAGCCGACATCGGCACTGGATGTATCGGTTCAGGAACAGATCCTGACCTTGCTGGAAAACCTGCAGGACCGGTTGAACCTGTCCTACCTGTTCATCTCGCACGACCTTGCGGTTGTCGCGCGCATTGCCGACGAAGTTGCCGTGATGCGCCGGGGTCTTGTCGTCGAACAGGCCCCGCCCGAGACGCTGTTTTATAACCCCCGACACCCTTACACCAAGGCGCTGATTGCCGCCCAACCAGAACCCGACATCAACCGGCCCATCGACCTGAAACTGGTTGCGTTGGGCGCAGGTTCACCAGACAGTTGGGATGACACCTTCCGATTTACGGACTCCGTGATACCCTCACTGGTAGAGATGGAGCCCGGCCATAAGGTACGATGCCATGTTTAAAACCACTCGCCCGCTTATTCTGGCTGCCACGTTGGCCGCCACTTTGGTCCTGCCCGCCACGGCAGGAACACCGACCCTTCAGGAAAGCGAATTCTGGAAAGCCGAGGTCAGCGCCGGGAACTTGCCGCCGGTCGCAGAGCGCCTGCCAACCGAACCTCTGATCGTGGATCTGGCCGCGAAAGGTCGCGAGTTTGGTGCCCCCGGTGGTACCCTGCGCACCATGGTGACCCGCTCAAAAGACATCCGCCAGATGGTTGTCTACGGGTATGCGCGACTGGTTGGGTTTGACGAAAACTACGAAATCGTCCCTGATCTGCTGGAGTCCTATGAAAACGAAGGTAATCGAAAGTTCACACTGCATCTGCGTGACGGGCACAAGTGGTCCGATGGATCGCCGTTCACATCCGAAGACTTCCGGTATTGGTGGGAAGACGTTGCCAACAATGAAATGCTCAGCCCGTCTGGCCCACCGGATTTCCTGATTGTTGAAGGCAAAACGCCAACCGTGACCTTCCCGGACGAGACAACTATTGTCTTTGAGTGGGAAGACCCAAATCCTGATTTCCTGCAATCGCTGGCCCAAGCGCGCCCGCCATTCATTTACCGACCGTCTGAATTCCTCAAACAGTATCACGAGAAGTTCGCAGATGCTGAAGACCTCGCCTTTCAGGTCGAAGACGCACGGGTCAAAAGCTGGGCGGCGCTGCACAACAAGCTGGACAACCTCTACAAGTTCGACAACCACGAACTCCCGACGCTGCAGCCTTGGCTGAATGCAAGTTCGGGCAAGAAGATCCGCCACAATTTCGTTCGCAACCCATATTATCACCGCATCGATTCCAACGGCGTTCAGTTGCCCTATATCGACGTCGTCGAAATGGAAATCGTCGCGGCTGGCTTGGTCGCGGCCAAGACCAACGCTGGCGAGACTGATCTGCAGGGGCGCGGTCTGGCCTTTCGCGATGCATCAATCCTGAAAAAGGGCGAAGCCGGCGGAGACTACAAAACCTTGTTGTGGAAAACCGGTGTCGCATCACAAATCGCGATCTATCCGAACCTGAATTACTCGGATGAGATCTGGCGCGACGTTCTGCGCGATGTTCGTGTTCGGCGGGCGCTGTCCCTGGCCATCGACCGCAAAACCATCAATCAAGCGCTCTATTTCAAGCTGGCCCATCCCGGTGCGATGTCCGTTTTGCCCGCATCTCCGTTCTATGACGAGGAAAACGCAAAAGCCTGGGCGCAGTATGACGTTGAGATGGCCAATGCCCTACTGGACGAGGCTGGCTTGGCCGAGCGCAATAAAAACGGCATTCGCCTGCTGCCGGATGGCCGCCCGATGGAACTGATCATCGAAACCGCCGGTGAAAGGCAAGAAGTTGAGAACGCGCTTCAGATCGTCACCGATACATGGCGTGAAATCGGTGTGGACCTGATCATGCGCCCACTGGACCGGGACATTCTGCGCAACCGCGTATTTTCAGGCAACACCATGGCCTCAGTTTGGTTCGGCTGGGATGACGGTATACCGCAGGCGCACACATCCCCTGCTTATTTGGCCCCCACGGATCAGGTGTTTCTGGCCTGGCCCAAATGGGGACAATTTTACCAGACCGGCGGCGACGTTGGTGAAGCGCCTGACATGCCCGAGGCCGAGCGTTTGATGCAACTGGCACATGATTGGGAGGTTGCCACCACCGACGAAGAGCGCAAGGCAGTCTGGACCGAGATGTTGAAAATCCACGCTGACCAGCTTTTCGCCATCGGAATTCTGAACGGCGCACCGCAGCCTATCGTAGTGTCCAACCGTCTGCGCAACGTGCCCGAGCAAGGCATGTGGGCATGGGAGCCCGGCGCACATTTTGGCATTCACCGCCCCGACGAATTCTTTTTCGCCGACTAATCAGGAGCAGCTAAATGGTAATGCTGCGCTATGCGGTGTATCGCTTTTTTACGATGCTGCTGACTTTGCTGGTGGTGTCGGTTCTGATCTTCGTGATCATCAACCTTCCACCCGGCGATTATCTGAGCAATCAGATCGCGGAATTGCAGGCATCTGGCCAGTCCGCCGGGGTGGCCAAGGCCGAGTTCCTGCGCGCGGAGTACGCTCTGGATCGTCCCGTATGGGAGCAATACTTGATCTGGATGGGCTTCTGGCCCGGTCCGCACGGGTTCGAAGGCCTGCTGCAAGGCAACTACGGCTGGTCCTTTGAATTCGACCGCCCCGTGGCCGAAATCGTTGGTGATACTTTGTGGCTGACGGTTGTGGTCAATCTGGCCGCTATCCTGTTTGTTTACGCCGTTGCCCTGCCGCTGGGTGTCCTCGCTGCAGCAAAATCGCGGACCTGGATCGACTATACGTCGGCCTTTGTTGGCTATCTTGGTCTGGCGACGCCCAATTTCCTGCTGGCGTTGATCCTCTTCTACTACGGCCACCGTTACTTCAACCTGCCTATCGGCGGCCTGATGGACCCATCGTTCGAAGGCCAGCCCATGAGCTGGGAAAAGTTGAAGTCCATTCTTGTCCACCTGATCGTGCCGACCTTTGTCATTGGCACATCTGGCGCATCAGCCATGATGCAGCGCCTGCGTGCGAACATGCTGGATGAACTGGGCAAACCTTATGTGGAAACGGCCATTGCCAAGGGTATGGCGCCATCGCGAATGCTGACAAAGTATCCGCTGCGCGTGGCGTTCAACCCTTTTGTTGCAGATATCGGGAACCTGCTGCCGTCGATGGTATCCGGATCGGTTCTGGTGTCGGTCGTGCTTGGCCTGCAAACCATCGGCCCGACCTTGCTGACCGCACTCAAAACCCAGGACCAATTTCTGTCTGCCTTCATTTTGATGTTCGTGGCCTTGCTGACACTGATCGGCACCATGATCTCTGATATCTTGCTGGTCATGCTGGACCCGCGTATTCGATACGAGGGGCGTGAAGCGTGACCAAACACACCGACGGTCGCTTTGTCGACGATGCACCTTTCGACGCGGATGCCGCCCTGCAACAGTTAGAGCGCGCCGATCTGGACGCACCCAACTGGGTTCTGGTCTGGCGGAAATTCAAAACCCATAAGCTGGGTTTGATTTCAGGCGTCTTCCTGCTGTTCTGCTACCTGATGCTGCCCTTCGCTGGATTCATCGCCCCCTACGGTCCGAATGAACGAAACGGCGAACACCTTTACGCCCCACCACAAAGCATCAATTGGTTCCACGATGGCTCCTTCATCGGCCCGCATGTCTATCCGATCGTGGCCGAAGCTGATCTTGAGACCTTTCAGTGGAAATTCGTGCCCGACACAGAAGACCCTCGCCCGATCCGCTTTTTCTGCGAGGGGACCGAGTACAGGCTTGCTGGGCTTGTAAAATCGGACACCCACCTGTTCTGCGCGCCAGAGGGCGCGACACTGTTCCTTTGGGGATCCGATCGTCTGGGCCGCGATGTGTTCAGCCGCATTCTATACGGTGCGCAGCTGTCGCTGACTGTCGGCTTGATCGGCATTTCGGTATCGTTCACCCTTGGCATCTTTTTTGGATCAATCGCGGGGTATTTCGGCGGCAAGATCGATTGGGTCATCAACCGCGTGATCGAGGTTTTGCGCTCGCTACCTGAACTGCCGCTGTGGCTTGCTCTATCGGCAGCGGTGCCCTCAAACTGGAGCCCGGTTGCTGTTTTCTTCATCATCTCGATCATCCTCGGGATTCTCGATTGGCCCGGCCTCGCCCGTTCGGTACGCGCAAAATTCCTGTCCCTCAGGGAAGAAGAATACGTCCGCGCCGCCGAGATGATGGGTGCAAGCTCGGGCCGTGTCATCCGTAAGCACTTGCTGCCGAACTTTATGTCTCACCTGATTGCCTCGGCCACATTGTCAATACCGGCCATGATCCTCGGGGAAACCGCGCTCAGCTTCCTGGGTCTTGGCCTGCGGGCCCCGGCCGTCAGTTGGGGTGTGATGTTGAACGATGCGCAGAACCTGGCCTCGATCGAGATATACCCCTGGACGGCAATCCCGATGCTACCGATTATCGTGATCGTGCTGGCCTTCAATTTCCTGGGTGACGGGCTGCGTGACAGTCTGGATCCATACCAGCAATGAGCTTGATTTCAGCCCTTCCTGCAACTGACGGATACCGCAAAACGGGCGCCGGGGCTTGGTCCAGCGTCTACGCGGTATCTGAATTGGCGACGGCAACCTTCGGCGCGGTGGGTCAGGAACTGGCTCGTCTGATGACGGCGCTGAACCTGTCGCCCAGTGCCCCGGATGTGTCTGTGGATCACCGGCTGGCCTCGCTTTGGTACCAATATTCCTTCAAGCCCAATGGTTGGGAGATGCCCAACCTCTGGGATGCGGTCGCGGGCGATTACCAGACTGCGGATGGTTGGATCAGGTTGCACACCAATCTGCCCCGCCACCGGGTGGCGGCACTTAAGGTCCTTGAGGTCAAAGCAGATCGAGACGCGGTCTCTCAGGCGGTGCGGCAATGGTCCGCCAGCGAGCTGGAATCGGCAATCGTGGCCCAGGGTGGCGTTTCCGCAGCCATGCGCAGCCGAGCAGTGTGGTTAGAGCATCCGCAAGGTAGGGCCGTGTCACGCGATCCACTAATCGGTTGGCACAGCCCGCGACAGATCAAACTGCGACACCGATCCGAGGCCACGGCTGAGCGCCCTTTGGCAGGACTGCGCGTCCTCGACCTGACACGCGTGCTGGCTGGGCCCGTCTCAACGCGAACCCTCGCCGGTTTTGGCGCTGACGTTCTGCGTGTCGACCCACCCTGTTGGGACGAGCCCGGTGTCATACCCGATATCTCTTTGGGTAAATCCTGCACTTACCTCGATCTGAAATCGCCCTCAGGTTTGGAAAAGCTGTACGAGTTGCTGTCTCAGGCCGATGTGTTCGTCCACGGGTATCGCCCCGGTGCTTTGGATGCGCTCGGCCTGACTAGGGCCAAGCGCGATGAACTGGCCCCTAACCGGGTCGAAGTCACTCTCGACGCTTATGGCTGGCAAGGTCCTTGGGCTGCGCGGCGCGGGTTCGACAGCCTTGTCCAGATGAGCGCAGGCATCGCGGATGCAGGCCGTGACTGGGCGAATGCGGACAAACCAACTCCGTTGCCGGTTCAGGCGCTGGATCATGCAACCGGCTATCTGATGGCCGCCGCTGTGCTATCCGCCTTGGCTGAGGCCGCCTCGGGGAATGCGATCATGCTGGGCCAGCTCTCTCTCGCGCGCACGGCCGAGTTGTTGGCCATTCTCGGCAAGTCCGACACGAAAGAGGTCATCACCGGTGCCAGTCCGTCAGACTACAGCCAAGCTCTCGAAGAATCTGGCTGGGGCGCCGGTCACCGCCTGAAACCTGCTCTGACCGTTGGCGAGGCCAAGATGTTCTGGGACAAGCCTGCACCTAAACTAGGCACGTCGGCTCCGGTCTGGGCCACGGCCATCACCTGAGCCAACCGCCGCGCGGTACGCGCGGCCCGGCCCAACGCTTTGGGTCACGTCTCGCCAGAGACGTTACCCAAAGGGGCGGGAGACCCCCTCAGCGATCATCACCACCCGGGCCGATATCGTCCAAATAGTCCTCGTCAATCGCAGCCTGCACAGCACCAGTGACAGCCTCTCGCTGCTTCGGCGTCAGATCTTCCGACTCCTTGCCCTCGGCCAACCGTACCGTGACTTCACGGTGCGCGAACTTGATGCCTTCGCGGGCGAACAATTCCCGGATGTCCTGATAGACTTTCTTGCGCACAAGCCATTGATCGCCCGGTTTGGTCATGAACTTGACCCGAATGATCATCGCAGAGTCTTGCATTTCGATCACGCCCTGCGACTTCAGCGGTTGGATAAAGTTGTCGCCGATCACCGGGTCGCTCAACAACTCTTGACCCAACTTCTTGATCAGCTTGCGCACCTTCTCGACATCGGTGTCATACGTCACCCGTAACGGCAGTTTCATGATCACCCAGTCGCGTGAATAGTTGGTCAGAACCTTGATCTCACCAAAGGGGATGGTGTTCAGCGCGCCCAGATGGTGACGCAGTTGGAACGACCGAACCGAGATCTTTTCCACCGTTCCCTTCACGTCGCCGATGTCGATGTATTCACCCTTGCGGAACGCGTCATCCATCAGGAAGAACGCCCCCGAAAAGATATCGCGGACCAATGTCTGCGACCCAAAGCCCACGGCCAGGCCCACGACACCAGCACCCGCGAATAGCGGACTGACATTGATACCCAATTCCATCAGGGCAATCAGCGCTATGGTCACAACAACTACGGCCAGAATGGCCCCGCGGAACAAGGGCAACAATGTTGCAAGGCGGCTTTGCCCACCTTCTCCGCCTTCATCGCCCAGCTCAGCCTCACCACCGCCGTCGTCAATCTCCTGCGCGATCTTCGAGTCGATCCCGATGCGGAAGAAATGGAACAGGATGTAACCCATGAAGAGGATCACCATCACGTCCAGCGCCCGCTCGATCGGCAGGTCCTCGCTCCAGCTGGCATCCGGATTCCAGATGACAACCAACGCATACAGACCGACAACAAAAGCCAGAATACCGGCAACCCGCCGCGCCAGATCTTCGTAGGTCAGGATCGAGTGCTTGCGCATCTCGGCCTGCGGCGTTTCGATCGCTTCAACCTCGGCATCCGCCTCATCAGCATCGGCATTCATTGCGTCCAGCTGGCTGTTGCGATTGAAGTACCGTTCCAGAAGATAGTTCATGGCCCCATAGGCAACCACGACCGACATGAAGATAGCATAGCTGCTGGCCACGATCGGGATCGAGTTTTGATTTTCCAGCACCAGGTCGACGGCCAGTTTGAACCAGCTGAACACCATGTAAAGGATCAGCACCGGCGCCCATGCGAACGAGATTAGGCGCAGAATCCACGACACCTGATCCGGTGATCGCCCGCCGCGGATAGCGTTCGAGATGGCGCGGGCGTTGAACAGGATCATCAGGACATTGCCGATCGCACCAAACATGGTCAGGCCGCCATAGACCAAGGCGTAGACGTTATAGTTCAGCCCAAAATCAGCGACCCAAGTGGCAAAAAGCACCACGGTAATGTCGTAGGTCGCCAGCGCCGAAGCCCAGATATACAGGCGTTTGGCGTCACGATCCGAGAAAGGCGGCAAGCGATATTGGCTCAGATACGGGGATAGAACCATGCGCCACAGATCAGACACCGTACGCGACAGGAAGAAGGCGGTAAAAATTGCTGTGACCGTGAACTGGATCGAGATGTCCTCAGCCTCGCCGAAAAACACGAAACCGACGATAAGCGCCATCACCATGGCAAAAATCGTGGCGCCTATCCCCATCAGGAACCGGAACACCAAAAACGGCATCTTCTCGCGATAGCCTTGCGGATCTTCCTTGGATCGCGCGACGACGATTCGCTTTGCGATACGCTTGCCGTAGATTTCAATCGACAACCATCGTCCGATCAAAAGGAAGAGAACGTTCCAGAACAGGACCTCGACATAGGTCTGTATTCGACCATCCGGGCTGGTCTGACGCAGGATGTATTGCACCTCGAAGATCGAATAAGGCAGCGCCTGAAGCCGTGAATTCATCGAGTCGCGAAACCTCGAAAACCGCTCCTGCGCTTTCATAAGCTGCGAACCGTCGCCCATCGGATCCCCGGGTGCAGCCTCGGGGGTGGAACTATTTTGCGCGCCGGAGGACACGATTTGCCCGGCGCTGTCGATGACGATCACACTGGCACCGGCTTCGGTCGCGGAACGTATCGCCGTAGCCAGATCGCTTTCGCTGGCTGTTTCCGAGCTGCTGCCCCCGGCTGAGGGATACCCCGGTATCAGAGAGGTCTGCGCAACTGCACCGGTGACCAGCGCCAGAGTAAGGGACCAGATTACAAACGTTAATCCAGCCGGCAATGTTCGTGTCATCGGATATTTTTCCAGTTCGCCATTCGTAACACAGGTTATCGAAGCCCGGTGACGGGTTCAAATATTCAACCTCCGCAGCCTCAACATCGTGTCAGGCCGTGTTCCCCGCACCATGCTGTGAACAGAAGTGTTTGCAACCCGGAAAAAACTGAATATGACCAACCTGACGCTGCCATCATGACGGATGGGCAGGAAATTTGATATAGAACAGGGCGCAGATGCGAAACCCACGGCTAAAATCGAAACAAGCCGGTAACGACTGGTAGGATCAGTGATTTTGCACGCGGCTAAAAAAAATATATACGATACGGGTGCAAGCGCGCGGAGTTGCACCAGAACACTGAATTGGGCAAAGGCATGAGCCTAGGAAGACAAAACGATACAACCGGCCGTGCGCCGCGCATCTTGTTCTACAGCCACGATACGTTCGGGTTGGGTCACTTGCGCCGATCCCGTGCACTGGCTGGTGCGATGACGCAGGCTGACCCATCGGCATCAGCGCTGATCCTGACCGGGTCACCCGTGGCCGGGCGGTTCACCTTTCCGCGTCGCGTCGACCACGTGCGTTTGCCAGGAGTGACCAAACGCGCCGATGGATCTTATGCATCCCAGACAATTGGAATGGGCATCGAGGAAGTGACTGAGCTGCGGGCGGGTCTTATCCAGACGGCGGTTCAGCAATTCGATCCTGACGTCCTTATCGTCGACAAGGAACCAACTGGTTTCCGCAGCGAGCTGTTACCCACCCTAGAAAATTTGCTGCGGTACCGCCGCACCAAAATGGTCCTGGGCCTGCGTGACGTTTTGGATGAACCCGAAGTGTTGGCCGCCGAGTGGGAGCGGAAAGAAGCCATTGCGGCGACCGAAAGGTTCTACGACGAAATCTGGGTGTACGGACTGCGCTCAATCTATGATCCGACCGAGGGCCTGCCGCTCAGCGCTGCCGCGCAGTCGCGTATCCATTGGACTGGTTATCTGCGCCGCGATCTCGGGCCGATAGGCGACCCGCCGGAACAACCTTACATCCTGATTACACCGGGCGGCGGCGGTGACGGCAAGGCTATGGTGAACCAGGTTTTGTGCGCCTACGAAAAAGACCCCAACCTGTCACCACGCGCTGTCCTTGTCTACGGCCCCTTTCTGTCGGGCGAGCTGCGGGACGATTTCGAGACCCGCGTTGCTGCGCTGAATGGTCGGGTCACGGCTGTTGGCTTTGAATCGCAGATCGAAACGCTGTTTGCCGGCGCTGCAGGTGTGGTCTGCATGGGCGGTTACAATACGTTCTGCGAGGTGCTCTCGTTCGACAAACGCGCCGTCATCGTTCCACGCACGACACCGCGGCTGGAACAGTGGATCCGCGCCTCACGCGCCGAAGGTCTGGGACTTGTCAGAATGCTGGACGAAAACCGTGACGGGTTAACGGCGGACACGATGATTAAGGCTATTCGCAATCTGCCCGATCAGCCCTTGCCTTCTCAGGCAATCCGCGACGGCCTGCTGGATGGTCTGGACTATGTCACAAGCCGCGTCGACGCGCTGCTTGGTGGGGAACGGGAACGAGCCACCGGATGACTTCAGGAAAACCCAAGCTCGCGGTGCTGGTCAAAGGATGGCCGCGCCTTTCGGAGACGTTTATCGCACAGGAACTGGTCGCCTTGCAGGACGCAGGCCACAGCTTTGACATCTGGTCCCTGCGCCACCCGACCGACACCAAACGTCATCCACTGCATGATCGGTTCAAGGGACAAGTCCACTACCTGCCCGAGTACCTGTATGAAGAACCTGATCGCGTTTGGGCCGCGCGCCACATCGCGCAGACCCTGCCCGGCTATACCGAGGCTTATAAGGTCTGGCGCTCTGATCTGCGGCGCGACCCGACACAGAACCGCATCCGGCGTTTCGGGCAGGCCTGTGTTCTGGCCGCCGAGTTGCCCGGGGAAACGCAGGTGATGTATGCGCATTTCATGCACACGCCGTCGTCGGTCGCACGCTACGCCGCCATCATGCGCGGCCTGCCCTGGAGCTTTTCGGCACACGCCAAAGACATCTGGACGTCACCCGATTGGGAGAAAGCCGAAAAACTGCAGGCCAGCACGCATGGGGCCGCTTTTGGCGCAACCTGTACTGCCATTGGCGCGGAACACTTGCGCAGTTTGGCCGATGATCCGGCGCGGGTCGATCTGATCTATCATGGCTTGGACCTGAACCGTTTTCCCGACCCACCGACCCGCGCAGCTCGGGCACCGGATGGGCGGTTTCACATGCTCTCAGTCGGTCGTCTGGTCGAGAAAAAGGGCTTTGATCGCCTGATCGATGCGTTCGCCACGCTACCCAATTCGCTGGACTGGCACTGGACACATATTGGTGGCGGTGCGCTTGGTGATGCGCTGCGCGAACGGGCTGAGGCCCAAGGTATCGCGGACCGGATCACCTGGAAGGGCGCCTGTGACCAGCCCGAAGTGATCGAGGCGATGCGCGGCTCTGATCTGTTCGTGTTGCCCAGCCGGATCGCGGCTGACGGAGATCGCGACGGGTTGCCAAATGTTCTGATGGAGGCTGCGTCTCAACTGTTGCCGATCCTGTCGACACCGGTTTCCGCCATTCCGGAATTCATAAAAACCGGAACGCATGGCGTTTTGTCCGACGACAACCCGTCCGCACTTGCCAGCGCGATCACCGAAATGGCCGCCGCTCCTGAGCGTACTGCATCTATGGCCAACGCTGCCTATTCCCGCCTGATTGCCGAGTTCCGCATGGACCCCGGCATTGCCCTGTTGTCCAAACGGCTCAGCGCATTGGGCGCGGGCAAAGACTGATGGCCCGCGTCGCCTTTTTCTCACCGATGAAATCTCCGGACAGCCCGGTGCCATCGGGTGACAGGGAAATGGCGCGCAATCTGATCAGGGCGATCGGGGCGCAGGGCGACGAGGTCGATCTCGTATCGGACTTGCGCATTTACGACAAAACGGGCGATCCGGCGGTTCAACAACGTCTCTGTTCTGACGCCGATGCCGAAGCCCGGCGACTGATCGCGGACATGACCCACGACACGGATTTGTGGGTGACGTATCACAACTACTACAAGGCCCCCGATCTGCTGGGCCCTAAAGTGTGCGCCGCTCGGGGCATCCCCTATGTGCAATTGGAAAGTACCCGTGCGACCAGCAGGTTACGCGGCCCATGGTCCGGCTTTGCGCAAGCCGCACATGATGCCTGCGACGCGGCGAACGTCATTTTTTACCACACGGCCAACGATCTAATCACGCTGGAACGTGAAAAATTCGAGGATCAGCGTCTGGTCGAATTGCCGCCCTTTTTGCCAATCTCGAGCCTGCCGCCCGCTTCCTCATGTGACGGGCCGATGCTGACGGTGGGAATGATGCGGCATGGTGACAAACTGGCGTCGTACCAACTGCTGGCGCAGGCGCTGTCGCATTTGAACGGGGATTGGGCTTTGGATATTGCAGGGGATGGACCTGCGCGGGCTGAGATCGAAGACCTTATGACACCGTTTGGCTCCAAGGTCCGGTTTCTGGGGCAACTGGATCGCGACGCCTTGCAAAACATATACGCAAATGCATCCATCTTGGTGTGGCCCGGCGTGAATGAGGCATATGGCATGATTTACCTTGAGGCGCAGGCCAGCGGAGTTCCGGTTGTTGCGCAGAACAGGCCCGGTGTCCGCGATGTTCTGGCGCCGGCCAACTATCCCGAGGTCGAAGCAGGACCCGAAGCGCTTGCCGCCAGGCTACAGACGCTGATTGGCGACCCTGCCCTGCGTCGTTCGCTTGGTACGACAGCCCAGGGATACGTGTCCAACCGCCACCTGATGCCCGCCGCAACCGAACGGTTCTGGCAGGCTGCGCGGCCTTTGATCGGAGGCACCGCATGAGCCAACTTGCTCTTTTGCGTCACGGCCACACCCATTGGAATCGCGCAGGCCGTATTCAGGGCCGCAGTGACATTCCGCTGGACGAGGACGCGCGCACTGAACTGGCCGGTTATGAGCTTCCCGATCCGTGGAACAAGGCCGCGCTCTGGTCCAGCCCCCTGCAGCGCGCCAGCGAAACCGCCGCATTGGTCGCGGGGCGCGAGCCTATCGTGTCCGAAGCCCTGACCGAGATGAACTGGGGCGATTGGGAAGGCAAGCGCGGCGTTGACCTGATTGCAGAAGCAGACAGCGGATATCGCCATATCGAGGATTGGGGCTGGGACTATTGCCCACCAAACGGCGAAAGCCCGGCGGACGTGCGGGCGCGATTGCAACCCTGGCTGGGCAGTTTGCAGGGCGACACCGTCGCCGTGTGTCACATTGGGATCATGCGCGTCATTCTGGCCTCGGCCTGGGGATGGGACTTTGACGGCACCGCCCCATTCAAGATCAAGCGCAACCGCCTTTATGTCATTGATCTGGAGTGTTTTCAGCCTCAGCCCGAACCGGTTCGCCTGCTGCGACAGGGGCCCCGCGAATGAAGGTCATGATTGTTGTCACCCACCTGCTGGGCACCGGGCACCTGAGTCGCGCGTTGACGCTGGGCCGAGCCTTTGTCGCGGATGGGCATGATACCTTCGTGGTCTCTGGCGGGATGCCTGCTCCTCAATTGGACACGTCCGGAATGACGTTGTTGGGACTGCCCCCTTTGCGCTCGGATGGCACTGATTTCACCCGTCTTTTGACACAAGCCGGAACGGTGGCGGATGAGGGGTATTTCGCGGCGCGCAAGACTGCGCTGGTTGAAGCAATTCGCAGCTTTGCACCGGATGTTCTGATCACCGAGCTTTATCCGTTTGGCCGCAGGTCTCTGGCAGGTGAATTTTCAGCCGCGTTGGAGACCGCTCGTGAAATACGCCCGCGCCCGATAATTCTGGGATCGATCCGTGACATTCTGGCACCGCCGTCAAAACCCTCAAAGGCAGAGCGGGCGGAGCAGATTATCGCAGAGCATTACGACGGCATCCTTGTCCATTCGGACCAGAGCGTTGTCCCGTTGAACGTCAGTTGGCCTGTGTCTGAGCAACTGGAGGGCCGCCTGTTTTACACGGGTTTCGTGGCTCCACTGGCCCCAGCACCGCACAAGGATGCAACCGGCAAAGGCGAGGTGCTTGTCAGCGCAGGCGGCGGTTCGGTTGGGCAGCCGATCTTTCGCGCGGCCATCGAGGCCGCCCGAAAGATGTCCAACAGGCACTGGCGCCTGTTGGTCGGCGGACAGGATGCAAAGGCACGCATTACCGAACTGCGGAAGCAAGTGACGGATGCCCCTGTCACTTTGGAACCGGTGCGGCCCGATTTTCGCCAGATGCTGCCCCACGCGGCGGCTTCGGTCAGCATGTGCGGCTACAATACAGCATTGGATATTCTGCAAGCAGGAACCCCTGCAGTGTTCATTCCATTTGATGATGGCAATGAGGTCGAGCAGAGCCTCCGCGCCCGCACCCTTGCGGAAATGCCCGCCATAGATATCATCTCAAGCAAAGAATTGAACGGAGATCTACTGGCCCAGGCCGTGGGCCGCGTGATTTCATCGGAAACTCGTCCGGTCTCAGATCAGGGGTTCGATGGCGCAGCGCAATCCGTACGCATCGCCAAAGGACTTTTGGAGCGCCGCAGATGAGTGTTGACTGGCGCAGTTTGTCGGATGAGTTGGATATCTGGCTTCAACAAGGACTGGCACTGCCTTTGTGGTGGCGCGACGATGATGCGGTTTCCACAACGCCGCAGCTTGATCGCTTGACCGCGATGTCAGACCACCTTGAGGTGCCCGTTCATCTGGCGATCATCCCCCGCGATGCCCAAGACACGCTGATCGAGTATGTAACTGCCCAGCCAAACTTGATCCCGGTCGTGCACGGTTGGGCCCATCAGAACCACGCACCACCGGATGAAAAGAAATCCGAATTCCGCCTGCACCGGCCCATGGACGATATCACTGGGGATATCGGTTCAGGGATATCGCGGCTGCGCACCCTGTTTGCAGATCGATTGTGCCCGATGTTCGTGCCGCCATGGAACCGCATAGCGCCAGAGGTGGTTCAGGAATTGCCCGCAGCGGGGTATCGTATCTTATCGACCGCCACGCCACGGTCCAGCCCGCAGGCAGCGCCCGGATTGGCCCAGATCAACACGCATCTGGATCCAATCGACTGGCGCGGATCACGCGGACTGGCCGACCCGGACATGTTGATCGCCAAAACCACTCTGCTGCTGCAAGATCGCCGCGAGGGTCGCGCGGACAACGCCGAGCCCTTTGGCATCTTGACCCACCATCTGGTTCATGATGAGGATATCTGGGCCTTTACCCACGACCTGCTGCACCGGCTGCTGAACGGGCCGGGCTTTGTCTGGTCAGCCCCCCAAGCCGATTGAAAACGGAGATCTGAATGAGCCGACTGGATTCCATGCTGCGCCGCCTGACCGCACAACGTGACGGTTTGAATTGGGCGGTAGATCAGATCTCGGGTATGGCAGGCGACGTGCTGGATATGGGCCTTGGAAACGGGCGCACTTATGATCACCTGCGGGAAATTCTGCCGGATCGGAGGATCTGGGTCATGGACCGCGTGCTGCAGTGCCATCCGTCCAGCACACCGCCAGCGGAAGATTTTTTGCAAGGTGAGGCCGAGCTGATGCTGCAGAAGCTGGCAGAAGGTGGACCCAGGATCGCTTTCGGTCACTACGATTTCGGGCGGGGTGTCAAGGAAGAAGACGTTGCCGAAGCCGCGCGCCTCAGCCCTCTGATTGCGCAGGTGATGTTGCCCGGTGGTCTGCTAATCTCGGGCCAACCTTTGGTTGGCTTTGAACAGATAAGCGGCCCGGACACCATCGCGCCGGACCGTTACTTGTTCTACAGGGCCTGATCAGGCTACGCGCCGTCCGCGCGACCAAACGCCATTCAACGCAGGGGTGCCTTCGCGCATCCGGAACCGGATGACGTCCGCCCGAGTGCCCGACCGCAACTCACCACGATCATCCAGCCCAACGACCTCTGCCGGTGTCTTTGTCACGGTTTTCAAACCGCGGGCAAAATCACCCCACATCTCGCCCAGTCTCACAGCGGACAGCAACAAAGCGGAGGGCACATAGTCCGAGGACAGTATGTCGAGATGGCCCAGCTGCGCCAGTTCATGCGCAGCGACATTTCCGGAATGCGACCCGCCCCGGATCACATTGGGTGCGCCCATCATCACCTTGATACCATGATCATGACAGGACTGCGCAGCCTCGACCGTGGTCGGGAACTCGGCAAGGGTGATCCCGTGACCGGCCGATACGCGCACCTGCTCGTCCGTCGTGTCATCATGGCTGGCCAGCATCGCACCAAACCGTTTGGCCGCTTTTACCGTCTCAACCTCGTGCAGATCACCATAGCGGTCGCGCATCGCCTTAAGGTCGGCCACGTGTTGCAGAAATCCATCTCCCTCAAGTCCCAGTTTGCCTTTCAGATACGCTTCCAGTTTCGACATATCGCGGAACTGCCGTTGTCCGGGCGTGTGATCCATGAGGGAGACCAGACCAACACGGTCTTCGGGCCCAAATTCGTTTAATTCTTCGGCAAGGGTTTCCGAGCAGACCTCGGCCCGCAAATGCAGAAAATGGCTGATCTTCAATGCATCCTGTTCCCGCAACTGCCACAGCTCATGCGACAGACCGCGCGCGTATTTGACATAGCGCTGCCCGGACGGGATCGAGCCTATCCGCATCGCGTCGAATACGGTCGTGATCCCGGTACTGGCCAGTTCGGCATCATGGGCCAGAATAGCGGCTGCATGAGGCCAGTCGACCTTGGGTCGCGGCTGAATGTGGCGCTCAAGATTATCGGTGTGCAGTTCGACCAGACCGGGGCAGACATAATCGCCTTCGCAGTCAATTGCACCAGCGGGAACAGTTGCGCCGGTCGCGACCTCGGCAATCGTATCCCCCACAAACCGAAGGCTGCCCACGACCGTCTCATCGGGAAGAACAAGCGTGGCATTGGCAAGTATCATTTCTTCTGTCATCTGAACTTCACAAGGTTTGAGCTATTGGAAAGGCCACGCATAGGAGGCCAATGTGACATTCACGCGATACGCGATCTATTTTGCGCCACCGGCTCAGGCCGAATGGACAATCTTTGCGACCCAATGGTTGGGCTGGGACATGGAAGCCGGAACTGAAGTTGCGCATCCTGTCATTGACGGCGTGGACGTCGCAGCCTCGACCGATGTTCCGCGCAAATACGGTCTTCACGCGACGTTGAAGCCGCCGTTTCGCCTGAACAAGGGGCAATCTCTGACCGACTTGCAAGATACCTGCAAACGGTTGGCCGGAACGCAACCGCCCGTCACGCTGGACGGGTTCGAGATCGCCCGGCTGGGTCGTTTTCTGGCCCTGCGGCCGGTAGGTAATACCGACGTACTGAACGCGCTTGCAGCGGCTTGCGTCCGCGAGCCTGACAGCTTCCGCGCCCCCGCGCCCGCCGCGGAACTGGACCGCCGACGTGCCTCGGGCTTGACGCCGGAACAGGACGCCAACCTGCTGCGTTGGGGTTACCCTTACGTGATGGACACGTTCCGCTTTCACATCACCCTTAGCGGAAAACTGGACAAACCCACGCTGAAAACCGTGCAGGTCGCATTGGAGAACCATCTGGTTCCCCTGCTGCCCGCCCCCTGTCAGATCAAGGATTTGGCGCTTATGGGCGAAGCCGAAGATGGGAGGTTTCATCTGATCCATCGCTACGCCCTTTCCGGTTGAAGTCCGGCAAGGATCGCATCAATCGTGACTTCCAGCGGCCCGGAGTTATCAATTTCGATCACGCGGTTCAGCCCGTCGGGCAAGGGCATACCAGCCCGTCCCAAACGACGCGCCTGATCAGAGGTGCTTTCCCGCCCACGCGCGAAGAGGCGCTGCGCCAGCACCTCAGGGTCCGCTGTCAGCGAAATCACGATCAGGTCGCCAAAAACCACCTGCGCGTTCAACAAAACCGAACGGGACAGATTGACCAACAGCGCATTCGCCGTTTGCCGTTGGTCTTCGATTTCAATCGGGATGCCGTAGTGCAGTCCATGCGCGCTCCAGTGCAACGCAAAGGCTCTGTCCAGCATCATCTGCTCGAAGATTTCAATCGACACCCGGTCGAAATCTTCGCCTTCTTCGCCTTCGGGGCGGGTTATCACCCGGCGAACCCGCAGGATACCTGGCGCCGCTGCGACCAACGCCTCCATGACGCTGTCTTTGCCGACACCTGACGGACCAACAACGGCTATGACCGGCGCAAGGCTCACGCGACCATCCCCGGGGTGAATTCAGACACGTTGATCTCGCGATCACAGACCCGGCTGCGCGCTTCGACATCGTGGAAGATGCCAACAATCGCCGCGCCGCGTTCTTTGGCCTCTTCGATCAAAGACAGCACCGTTTCGCGATTTTGCGCATCCAGTGAGGCCGTCGGTTCGTCCAACAGCATCGCAGGGTAATCATGCGCAAACCCACGTGCGATGTTCACCCGCTGCTGCTCACCGCCCGAAAAAGTGGTCGGGCTCAGGCTCCATAGTCTTTCGGGAATGTTCAACCGCCGCAACAAACCCGCCGCCTTGTCCAGCGCCGCTTGCTTGTCGCAGCCAACGGCCAACAGCGGCTCGGCCACCACCTCAAGCGTCGGAACCCTGGGGACCACACGCAAGAACTGACTGACATAGCCGAGCGTCTCGCGCCGCAAAGCCAGAATTTCGCGCGGTTCGGCCTTGGCGACGTCCAGACCACCGACAAGGACCCGGCCTGATGCGGCCAGATAATTTCCATAGACCACCCGCATCAGTGTTGATTTCCCTGCGCCTGAAGCCCCGGTCAGGGCGACGCATTCACCTGCGGCGACATTCAGAGATGCACCCTGCATCACCGGAATTACGGCACTACCCTGATTGTGCAGGGTAAAGCTCTTGCTGACATTGATAAGCTCAATCATAGCACTTCATCTTTTTCCAAATACTCAAACCTGCAGAACGCTGGACACGAGCAACTGCGTGTAGGCATGTTGCGGATCGTCCAGAACCTGATCGGTCAACCCGGCCTCGACTACATGACCGCTTTTCATGACCATCAGTCGATCCGCCAACAGGCGCACGACGGCGAGGTCATGGGTAACGATGATCGCGCTCAACCCCATCTCACGCACCAAACCACGCAGCAGATCCAGCAAACGCGCCTGAACGGAAACATCCAGTCCGCCGGTCGGTTCATCCATGAACACCAGGCGCGGCCCTGTGACCAGATTGCGGGCGATCTGCAACCTCTGCTGCATCCCTCCGGAAAAGGCCGACGGACGGTCGTCCACACGGGATTCTTCAATCTCGACCCGGCCCAACCAGTCGATCGCGCGGTCCCGGATGTCGCCATAGTGACGATCCCCCACCGCCATCAGACGCTCACCAATATTGCCGCCAGCACTGACCGACATCCGCAGGCCATCGCGCGCATGCTGATGCACAAAGGCCCAGTCCGTACGGCTTAGCATCCGGCGTTCCGGTTCGGACATGGTGACTGTATCCACCGGACCATCAGTACGAGTGTCAAAGATCACCTGCCCCGCATCGGGCTCCAGATGACCGGCCATGCAATTCAACAGCGTCGACTTGCCCGATCCGCTTTCACCCACGATCCCCATTACTTCTCCAGGGAAGAGATCAAAACTCACATCCGAGCACCCGATCCGCGCGCCATAGCGCTTTTCGATGCCTTTGACCTGCAATAAGGGGGTCATGCCGCATTCTCCTCGGCCAATCGGCCCTTGTGGCCCGCTTCGCGGCGAGACCGGCAATAATCGGTGTCGGAACAGACGAACATCCGGTTGCCTGCATCATCCATGATCACTTCGTCGAGATAGCTATCCTCTGCCCCACAAAGATCGCATGGGTGATCGGCTTTGGTGGCCTCAAACGGGTAATCCTCGAAATCCAGACTGACGACCTTGGTATGCGGCGGAACCGCGTAAATCCGCTGTTCACGTCCCGCACCAAACAGCTGGATCGCGTCCATCTCCAGTTTTGGATTGTCGAATTTCGGGATCGGCGACGGATCCATCACATAGCGGTCCGACACTTTCACCGGATAGGCATATGCGGTCGAAATCGCCCCGTGCTGGCTGATGTCCTCGTACAGCTTCACATGCATCAGCCCATATTCTTCAAGGCTGTGCATCTTGCGTGTCTCGGTCTCACGCGGTTCCAGAAAGCGCAGAGGTTCCGGGATCGGCACCTGATAAACGATGATCTGGTCCTTGCGCAGCTTCGCCTCGGGGATGCGGTGGCGGGTC
The DNA here is from genome assembly GCF_059611225.1 of Ruegeria sp. CDSA246. Classification (NCBI taxonomy): domain Bacteria; kingdom Pseudomonadati; phylum Pseudomonadota; class Alphaproteobacteria; order Rhodobacterales; family Roseobacteraceae; genus Ruegeria; species Ruegeria sp. CDSA246. The sequence continues at coordinate 140,436 of NZ_JBXWPD010000006.1, forward strand.
TGGATTACCGTGGCCTTTTCGGTTTCCTCGGTCGTTTTCACACCTGCCGTGTTCTCAAAAAACTTGCGGATCGACACAGCATTGGTGGTGTCATCGGCACCCTGATCGATCACTTTAAACGTGTCCTCGGGCGTCAATGTAGCAGCTGAAACCTGCACGCCACCGGTGCCCCAGCCATATGGCATAGGCATTTCACGGCTGGCGAATGGCACCTGATAACCGGGCACAGCCAGACCTTTCAGAATGGCGCGCCGGATCATTCGCTTGGTTTGTTCGTCCAAATATGCGAAGTTATACTCATTCATTTTGATGTATCACTTTGTTTTTGGTGTTTTTGTGGACGTATTTCTGTTGGGCGCACTGTTATTGGCGCTATTGGTGTATCTTTTCTTTCACTCTCGTCATGCGAAGCGACGACGTCGTGCGCAAAAGCGGGATCCAAATGGCGAATGGAGTTCGGTTGGCGCGCGCACGGACTCGCCACCCGGTAGAAACCTGCGACGCCAATAAGGCGGGTTGGTAAAATCCCCAGCGTGGCTTGCCGCCGCGCATATGCGGGCGCTATCCAGTTCATTGATGCCCCCTTTCCTTTGGCTCCGCCATCATTCCGCAGCTTCTTTCGGCTGCATCCGTTCTTCGGCTTCGCGCCGTAGTTTGCGAACAAGTTCCAGCTCGGACTGGAAATCCACGTAGTGCGGCAGCTTGATATGCTCGAGGAAACCCGTCGCCTGAATGTTGTCCGCGTGGCTGAGCACGAATTCCTCGTCCTGCGCGGGTGCGCCCAGATTGTCTTCGCCCAACTCTTCCCAACGCAGGGCGCGATCCACCAAAGCCATCGCGATAGATTTCCGTTCAGACTGACCAAACACCAAACCATAGCCACGGGTGAATTGCGGGGGTTCCGTCTTGGAACCTTTGAACTGGTTCACCGTCTCGCATTCGGTCAATTCGATTTCGCCGATGTCGATGGCGAAACCCAGTTCCGGGATGTCCATTTCCACTGCGACCTTACCGATCCGCAACTCACCGACGAATGCGTGGTTACGGGCGTAACCGCGTTGCGTTGAATAGGCCATGCCCAGTACAAACCCCTCATCCCCGCGGGTCAGGGATTGCAGACGCAGGGGGCGCTTCGACGGAAACTCCATCGGTTCGCGGGTCAGATCACCCGGGGTGGTGTCACTGGCGGGTTCATCCTGAATGATGTCCTCGCCCTTCAGGAACTCAGTGATATGCGGCGTCGCCTCGGTGCGGAGTTGCGCCGTAGGCGCAGCCGGAACCTCACCTTCTGCGGCCAATTTGAAGTCCAGCAGGCGGTGCGTGTAGTCAAAGGTTGGCCCCAGCACCTGCCCACCCGGCGCATCCTTGAACGTGGCCGAAATCCGGCGATCACACGCCATCTCATCAGTCTTAACCGGGTTCGAATAGCCAAATCGCGGCAATGTCGTCCGGTAGGCCCGGATCAGAAAGATCGCTTCGATCAGATCACCGCGCGATTGTTTGATGGCCAGGGCCGCCAAATCGGGGTCGTACAAGGACCCCTCGGCCATCACCCGATTGACCGCCAGACCCAGCTGTTCCCGGATTTGGGCGATGCTCAGTTCGTCAATGTCGGTTGCGCCGCGCCGCTCTTCCGCCAACCAGGCATGTGCGTTTTCGATGGCCGTCTCGCCACCCTTGACTGCAACATACATTGCCTAGGCCTCCACACTGATTTGGGTACTGCGAGGCAGGGCCGCCACCCGGTCGCCGCAAGTAAAAAAGAAGTCACATCCAAGCGGGTACAAAGCCGCGTTGGCCTGCAATGCCGGGGCATCCGGCAAGGATAGCCGCGCAGTGTCTTTGATCCCCGGACCACTTAGAATAGCACCTGCTTGTTGCAGCGCGTCACATTCAACAATCAAGGTGGCCGAGCGATCTGGGTATTCTGCTGTTCCGATGCGGTATGTGCCCAATGGCCCAAGCTGGGTCCATGTCCCAACAGCAAAATCCGCGTCAGCTGCCTGTGACAGGGGCGCTCCGGTGTGAAAGGTCAGCCATGCGCGCACCGCATCGGTGTTGAAGGCGCCAGCCAGATGGACCTTTGTCTCGGGGTCACTCAACGTCAGCAAAAGCGTTCCTGCTGCGATCGACAAGGGGTTCGGCGGCTGCACGCCTTTCAATTCACGGATTTCGCCGGGCCGGGCCATCACGGTCATCGCGGCACGGAACGCATGTGCAGCCTGCACTGGTGCGTTCTGAAATCCACCGGAATACTGGAGCTGTGCCGTCATCAATCTTCTCCCCTTACCAATGTAAAGAACTCGACCTTTGTCGCGGCGGCTTTGGCAGCGCGGTCTGTTCTGGCGGCTTGCATCTGCTTTTTGAGCGGCGCAATCACCTGATCCTGGATCGCATCCGCAGCAGGGGTCTGCATCAGCGCATCAATCAAGGCGGCCGTTTCGGCCTTGGGCTTGGACCGGCCCTGCACGTATCCATGCCCAATCGTTCCGTCCTGCAACACCAGCGAACACCGCGTGACGGTCATTTCGCCAAGATTGAACCGGGCACCCGTGCCACCCGTGCGCCCGCGCACCATGACACCGCCTACTTCGGGGCTGCGCAGCCATTCAAAGTCCGGGCGGTCTTCGTAGCCACCCCAAAGCTTCATCAATGCGCCTTCAGGGGCCCGCGCCAACAGGCTCATCCAATCCTGCCGCGCCGCATTCGAAATATTTGTTTGATCTGCCATCAAAGCCTCTTGGCCGGGTTGTCTATCTGAACTATACAACTAGACAAATATTACATCCCGCCACCACGTCTGGCAATCCGCAACCTTGTGAAGTTTTGGTGACATGAGAAAAACACCCGTTTGGAAAGGCATCGCGCTGAATCTCACATCGGACATTGCAGAGGGTCGGTACGACACCGGCGACCGCCTGCCGACCGAGGCACAACTGGCAGCAAAACACGGGGTCAACCGCCACACGGTACGGCGTGCACTGTCGGATCTGGCGGACCAAGGTCTGGTGCATGCCCGTCGCGGCGCCGGTGTCTTTGTGGCGGCACGTCCGACCGATTATGCCATCGGCAAGCGCGTCCGATACCACAAGAGCATCTCGGCCAGCGGTAAAATCCCCGGCAAAAAGATCCTGACACTCACAACGCGCGCCGCAGATGAAACAGAAGCAGAGGCCCTGGAGATCGCTTCAGGCGATCAGGTGCACGTTTATGATGGGCTGTCTCTGGCGGATGGGCAGCCGATCGGGCTATTCCAAAGTGTCTTTCCCGCGGACCGCTTGCCCGGCATTCTTGAGGCGCTGTCCGAAACACAATCAGTAACGAAAGCTCTTCAGCACTGCGGTGTTAAGGATTACACCCGCGTCTCGACACGCCTGACAGCGCGCGCGGCGACGGCAACACAGGCCCTGCATCTGCGACTGACAGAAGGTGCGCCTGTTCTGTTTTCCGTCGGTATTAACGCAGATCCCAATGGTCTGCCGGTTGAATTCGGGCGAACCGTATTTGCCGGAGATCGGGTCACCCTGACCCTGAACGAGGACTAGGCCGCAGCGCCCTCCCGCCCGTCTTCGACCTCCTGACGGCGGTCATATCCTGTTGGGCATAGCGCCGCGTGAAACGCGGTGCCGCGCCCAAGGCCGCCAGCCTGTATCGGCAAAGCCGATGCAGGTGCGGGCGCGGGAGATTTCAGCTCTTGCCTATTCAAATCGGTTCGTATTTTTCCAGAAATGCCTCGGCGCTCAATGTGCGGAAATCCGGCAGGGCCGCGCGCAGACGGGCATTGTCCCAATCCCACCAGGCCAGGTTCATCATGCGCTCGGCCACGCCAACCGGATACCGGGTACGGATCGGTTTGGCCGTCACACCGCCTACAATTGTATAAGGCGCTACATCCTTGGTGACGACAGACCCCGAGGCAACCACCGCGCCGTGCCCAATGGTCACTTCAGGTTTGATAATCGCCGCATGCCCAATCCAGGTATCATGGCCGATCCGGGCGATGCGGCTGGCGCGATGTTTGAACCAATCCGCGTCATCCTCGGCATCATCCCAGTAATCTGCTGAGCGATACAGGAAGTGATGCAATGACGCCTTTTCCATCGGATGATCTGTCGCACCGATCCGTGTGAAACTGGCGATATTGGCAAACTTGCCGATCTCAGCATTGGCAATGTCACAGGTCCGGTCGCAATACGAATAGTCGCCGAAAGCAGAGTTTACAACGCGGCTTCCCTCACCAATTTCGACAAATTCACCGAAGGAACTACCCGAGATTTGGCAATCAGGATGGATAAACGGTTGGTCAGAACGCAGTCGTGCCATGGTTTTGTGGTCCTTGGTCATGAGTCACGGCAAAAAGAACGACTTTGCCTTTGTGTCCCGAGCTTTGCGTATCTTGCTTGTCTCTCCCTGGATAAGCCGTCGGCGCAGCCAGCCCGAGAACCAGTCCATCAGCATCACCATCAGGATGATCAGAACGATGTAATAGGCGACCTCTTCCCAATCCTTCTGGGTGATGATCGCTTGCGTCAACAACAGACCGATACCACCACCGGTGATCGCACCGACCACCGTGGCGCTGCGGGTGTTGGATTCAAGGAAGTAGAGCAACTGACTTAGCAGCACCGGCGTCACCTGTGGGATCACACCATAACGATAGCGTTGCGGTGCATTGGCCCCTGTGGACTGCACGCCCTCGATCTGTTTCTGGTCCACATTTTCCAGCGCTTCCGAGAAGATTTTGCCGAAGGTTCCGGTATCGGTCACCAGAATGGCCAGCGCGCCGGTGAGTGGACCAGGTCCAAAGGCACGCGCCAACACAACCGTCCAGATCAGCGCGTCCACACCGCGCACAAAGTCAAACACACGGCGCGTCAGGAACCGAATGGATTTTAGCGGGTTGAAATTGCGCGTGGCGAAAAACGCCAAAGGCAATGCGATCATACCCGCGCCTAACGTGCCGAGAAATGCCATCAGGATGGTTTCAAAAATGGCCCAGGCCACGTCCTGATGCCGCCACATCTTGTTGGTCCAGAAGTCATTCAGGATTGCCCCGCCCTCACCCTTTGCGGCGAGGCCCGCCAGTTCCGGGAGGGATTTGCCGTAATAAGGGCTGTCGAGCGTGAACCAGAACAGCTCCCACCCATTGAAATAGCGGAAGACCTCGGACCGGTTGCGTGTCACGGTCAGACGCCCCGCATCCGTTGTAATCGCCATGCGGTTTTTTGAGACGTTGATCCAATCCGGCACCTCGCCTGCGGGCAGTTCAGCCTGAACACCGGCAGAGCGGGTCGGTGTCGCGCGGACGGTGCCATAGCCGGGGATATCGTATTCCACCGTCTCGGGACCAAAGCGGACGATGTGGCCGTCTTCCAGATCAATGACTGTAGTTTCGCCTAAACTCACCCAGCCCGGAGCCTCACCGTCGGGGTAGCGGCCCTTGCGTTCACCTTCGATGGCGGTTGAAACCTCGCCGGTGCGATTGTCACGCGAAACATGCGTTTTGTAGCTGTAGCTGTCTGCAATCAGCGTTTTGCCGTTCTCCCAGTTCGCACGCTCGGCCATTCCAGACACGTCGAAAGCAAAGAACACGTAAATCAGATAGACAAAAACAAGCGCGGGCAATCCAAAGTTGGTCAGCCGTTTGCGGTTGAACAAACGGGCAGCCTCAGCCTTCAACTCATCGGCGGTCAGGTCGGTGGCAAAAGTGCTCATGCCCGTGCTCCTTTCTCGGAACCGTGGGTCAGGCGCTCACGCAGCAGACCCGATATCTGATCGACAACAACAATCGTGACGAACAGCAGAAGGAAGATGGCGGCAGCTTCGTCATAACGCCCCTGCCCCCAGGACATCGCGTTGCGCAGCTCATAACCCAGCCCGCCGGCGCCAACAAAACCCAGAATGGCCGAGGCGCGAATGTTGATCTCGAACCGAAGCAGCGCATAGCTGACATAGTTCGGTCCAACCTGTGGGATCACGCCAAGATACATCCGCTGAGACCAGTTCGCGCCGACCGAATGAAGCCCCTCGACCGGTTTCAGCGAGGCATTTTCGTTCACTTCCGAGAAAAGCTTCCCCAACGCGCCTGCCGTATGGATTGCGATGGCAATCATTGCGGGCACCGGACCACCGCCCAGCACAAAGATCAAAACCAAAGCGATAACGATTTCAGGCACCGCGCGAAAAATATCAGCGATGCGGCGAAACAGCGGGATAAGCGAGGGCCACAATGCCATGCCACGCGTGGACATCAGCGCCAGAAACGTCCCAGCGATGGCCCCTATCAGCGTCGAAGCCGCAGCGATATTGAGTGTCTCGACCAGAGCCGGGAAAAACTTCACAAGGTTCTCCGGCATCGCGCCGATCTTTTCCCATGCTTCCGACAGAACCTCGGTCGGGTAGTCGAGGATACGGTGCCAGCCGTCGACAAAGCTGCCGGCATTGCGGTCGTCTGCAGTACGGAAACCCGCGGCCATCATCGCCACGAATACGATCAGAAGGATACCACCATAGACCCTCTTGCGTCGTGTCATCTCGGAATAGTCGGCCCGGATCTGGTCGACGCTGGGGGACCCTACGGTCAGGTCTGTCATGGAATGCTCCTGAGTGGCAAAAAGAGGTCCGGTTTGCCACCGGACCCCGATCATTGGAGGTGCAGGATTAGTTGGACTTCAGCTTGCGCGCTTCGATGATGATTTCGTAGGCGTCGTGGGTGATCGGCATAAGGCCTTTGGATTCACCGCCCAGAACGTTGTACATGCAGTCTGGATCAATCGAATTCATCGAGGCCAGCATGCCGGTCATCTTGATTTTAACGTCTTCGGGTAGCTCGGTGCGCAGAACGAATGGGCCTTCGGGGATCGGAGCCGATTTCCAGATTTCGATCAGATCGTTCATGTCGACCAGACCGGCATCCACGGCACGACGCAGCGCGCCGGACTGATAACCGTCTTCCCAATCTCCCAGACCGTCGGCCCATGTCACGCCGCCGTCAACGTCACCGTTGTTTACTGCCACGATGGTCTGCTCATGGCCGCCGGTGAATTTTACTTCACCAAAATAGTCACCCGAAGTCATGGTCGCGCCGGTGGCCTGCGGAATTTCGATTGACGGGATCAGGAAGCCCGAGGTCGAATTGGGATCGCCGAAACCAAAGGTCTTGTCCTTCATGTCTTCCAACGAGGCAATGCCGCTGTCCTTGCGGGCAAATCCGATCGAATAGTAGCCATAGCTGCCATCGGTGTTGACCTTGACCAGAACAGGCTCAACCGCTTCAGGATCGCTCAGGTAGGTTTTGGCGTAACCGGATGCACCCAGCCAAGCCATGTCGATGGTGCCGCCAAGCAGCCCCTGAATTACGCCGTTGTAATCGGCGGGCGCGAACAGCTTGGTCTCGACGCCCAGCAGGTCCTCAGTCTGCTCGCGCAAGCATTCCTGCTTGCTCAGACGGTCCTGTGCGTTTTCTCCGCCCAGAATACCAATGCGGAATTCGGAAATCTCTTGCGCCATGGCTGGCGCGGCCATCGCAGTTGTGGCCACCAGGGCGGCAATCAGTTTTTTCATCTGTCTCTCTCCGGTTTGATGCGCCGGCCTTTCATCGGCCGGTCGATGAAAGGGTTGGGTCTGGCCTAGATGGTCGCCTCGGCTTCCATCAGCGCTTTTTGGGTCGCGTCGAGTGTTTCGATCTGGGTCGAAGTTGCCTCTTCCGAGAAGCTGGCGTCGGCGCCATAAATTTCGCGGGCCACGCCAGTTGTCAGTTGCTCGGGCAACCCGTCGAAAACGATACGTCCATCGCGCATACCGACGACGCGGTCACAATAGCGGCGGGCGGTATCCAGCGTATGCAGGTTAGCGATGACGGTGCGGCCGTCCTCTTCGTGGATGCGGCGCAGCGCCTGCATCACCACCTGCGCGTTCATCGGGTCCAGCGAGGCGATGGGTTCGTCGGCCAGAATGATCTTAGGGTCCTGCATCAGGGCGCGCGCGATGGCGACGCGCTGTTGCTGACCGCCCGAAAGCGCCTCGGCGCGTTTGGGCGCGTGCGCGGCGATGCCGAGGCGGTCCAGAATATCAATCGCCCGGTGGATGTCTTCCATCGGGAACAGGTTGAACATGGTCGCCAGAGTCGAGTGGCGATTCAATGTGCCATGCAGCACATTCGAAACAACATCCATACGCGGCACCAGGTTGAATTGCTGAAAGATCATCGCGCAATCAGCCTGCCATGCGCGCTTGTCACGGCCTTTCAGCTTGGTGACTTCACGGCCTTGAAACAGGATCTCGCCGTCGCTTGCATCCGTCAGACGGTTGATCATCCGCAACAACGTCGACTTGCCCGCGCCGGACCGCCCGATGATGCCAATCATGCAAGGCTTGTCTACGTCCAGCGTCGCGGCATCAACGGCCACGTTGTCGCCAAAGCGTTTAGTCAGTTTTTCTATCCGCAGCACGTGCCACCCCCAATTCGTGTTGGCGACCAACTACAGGCGGGATTCAACGGCTTTGTGTCGGCACAGTGAAAGTTTTGTAAACGCCCCCGCGTACCGAGGGCCTACCCATTGGCGCATATCGCCGCTATACGCTGTGCCAACACGCTATCCATATGAGGCCATTCATGAGCTTTGACCGCAGCATCAAGATCGCCCCGTCGATCCTGTCCGCAGATTTCGCCAATTTTGGTGCCGAGATTCAGGCCATCGAAGCCCAGGGGGCGGATTGGGTCCATATCGACGTAATGGACGGCCATTTTGTGCCCAACCTGACCTTTGGCCCGCCCGCCGTCAAAGCGTTCCGCCCCCATGTCAAAACGGTCATGGACGTGCATCTGATGATCACGCCGGTTGATCCCTACATTCAGGCCTACGCGGATGCAGGCGCCGATATCCTGACTGCACATGTCGAGGCCGGTGCCCATACCCACCGTACTTTGCAGGCGATTCGCGCCGCTGGCATGAAGGCGGGCGTTGCGTTGAACCCCGGCACCCCGGCCGACGCGGTTGAACACTTGCTAGACCTGACCGATCTGGTTTGCGTCATGACAGTGAACCCCGGTTTTGGCGGCCAGAAATTCATCGACATGACCAACAAGATTCGCAAACTGCGGTCGATGATCGGAGACCGTCCGATCCATATCGAGATTGACGGTGGCGTCGACCCCAAGACGGCCCCGTTGGTGGCCGCAGCTGGTGCGGATGTGCTGGTCGCAGGTTCAGCCGTATTCAAGGGCGGTTCGGTCGATAACCCGGACGTCTACGGCGCAAACATCAAAGCGGTGCGTAGCGCGGCGGAATCGGCGACCTCGTAAACATCACTGCATTAGAAGTGACGCGCTAGTTCGAACGTTGCGCGTCACTTGTCGCATCCGGTTGGCGGTTTTTGTACCGAGCACGCATCTTGATCGCTTGCATGAACCGCCCCTCGGCCACCAAAGCGGCCAGAAAGTCGCCAAGGTAGTCCTGGTGCAGGCCTGCGGCGGTGGCAGAATCGAACATGCTTTCTGCTGCATCGAACCTGTCCTCGGCCAGCAGCACCAGCGCATTCGAATACTGCTCAAACTCTCCATCGGGATAGAGACCAAGCGCCTGATCAATGGCATCACGGGCTTCATCCGTGTACCCCAGCCCTAACGCGATATCCGCATGCAGGCGGTGGTCAAAGCGGTCGGCACCCTCAAGCGCGACACTGCGTCGAATGTGGAAAAGAGCGGCTTCATACTCGAGGTCGTCCGCCAACAGGCTGGCCCGCCAATAAAGCAGATAACTACCCGGTCCCACCCGGCTTTCCGCCAGCTCCAACACCTCATGCGCCTGTGATCTTTGGCCTAAGTCTGACAGCGCCCGCGCCTTTCGCACGTAGCCGTCCGTGTCATCAGGTTCGGCCTCAATCACCGCTTCGGCATCTTTCAATGCCTGTTTGGGCCGATCCAGCATCAGCAGGATAAGGGACCGGCGCGATAATGCGGTCACGAAATCCGGCTTCAGTTCCAATGCCCGACTTACGTGGTCAAACGCAGCTTCCCAATCGTTCTGCTCGGACAACAGAAAGGCGACGCCGTATTCCGCATATGGATCATATGGATCCAGTTCGCTGGCGGTTCTGAACAGGCTCAGCGCTTCGTCCTGCCGGTGATGGTCCACCAATTTCCAGGCCAGTTCCCGCATCGCCCAAGTGTATTCCGGGTTCAAGGCCAGAGCGGTTTGCATCATCTCTTCGAAATCGGCAAAATCCATCTGCCCGGCCCGGCGCGCGCTGGCGGCCAGACCAGCCATGTTGCTTGCATTGGGCTTGCGCGATACGGCTTGCCTAAACAACGCACTCGCAGCCGCGTAATAATCGCGATTGTAATGCACCCACGCCCGCCCCTGCAGCCCAAGCTCGGCATCGGGATTCAAGGCCAGAATTTCGGCAAACGCGTCATCGGCCTGATCCATATCATCGAGATCATAATAGGCCCATGCCAGCTTATCCAACATCTCAATACGCTGCCGATCAGACGCACCGACACCACCCAGCCCGTGTTGGCAGATTTCGATGATACGCTCTGGCGTGTCACTCTGATCCAGGCAGGCGGAAACATAGGTTTCCTGTGAATTCGTAAGCAAAGGCTTGGCCTGCCCTACGCCAGCGACTGCGATCATTGCTGTTAGGGAAAACCCGGTGAATTTAGTTAACGATTTTATCATGTTACCGAAAATCTGAATGTCTGCCGCCAGAATACTGACAATTGTGAAAAGAAAAAGGCCGCCCCGGTTGACGCGGCCAAATACTTCGCCTGTGTGCCGAAAGTAATCGACTGCAGATTTTCAGAGAACATACGGAAGGGCTGCGGGGTTGGCGCTGGCAATTTTGTTTTCGGTATCAACGGCTTCTACAATCCACGCCGAGGCCACTCAGCGCCGGGATGGAAAAGCCTGTGCGCGTTTGAACGGAAGGTGGCAAAGACAAGCACTCGAGGCGGCACGAATGCGAGATAGGTCCACGCGCTTTCTGATCACGTTTTTTTCTGCGTATTAAATTTCTCTGAAACGCACTCAAACGGTTTCCGTTTGCCATACAGGGTGGATTGTGACCATGAACGACCGTATCCGACACTAAAAAACGAGAATACCCCCATGATTGAACGCATCGACACCGGCGAACGGTCCTCAAAAATTGTGAAACACAACGGAGTGGCCTACCTGACCGGGCAAGTCGCCGAGGGCGAGACTATTCAGGAACAAGTCCGGATTTGCCTCGAGAAGATTGACGCCCTTCTCGAACAGGCTGGCTCATCGCGCGAAAAGATGCTGCGCGTGACGATCTGGCTGGCGGACATGAAAGATTTTGCCGGATTGAACGAGGTCTGGAATGCCTGGGTTCCAAAGGGCCACGCCCCCGCGCGGGCTTGCGGCGAGGCCAAATTGGCCCGCGCCGAGCTAAAGGTGGAATTCATCGTCGACGCGGCCTACGACTAATTCCTTTCCGCGCAAGGCGCGCTGACCATAGCAGGAATGCAAAAAAAGGGCGTCCCGAGGGACGCCCTTTTTTTGGATATTCGCTGGTGCGACTTACTCGATGATTTTCGAGACGACGCCGGCACCGACGGTGCGGCCGCCTTCGCGGATGGCGAAACGCAGACCGTCTTCCATCGCGATCGGTGCGATCAGCTCGACGGTGAAGCCAACGTTGTCGCCGGGCATAACCATCTCAGTGCCAGCTGCCAGGGTCACAGTGCCGGTCACGTCAGTTGTACGGAAGTAGAACTGCGGACGGTAGTTCGCGAAGAACGGAGTGTGACGACCGCCTTCTTCCTTGGTCAGGATGTAGGCTTCGGCTTCGAACTTGGTGTGCGGTGTAACCGAACCCGGCTTACACAGAACCTGACCACGCTCAACGCCTTCACGGTCGATACCGCGCAGCAGGGCGCCGATGTTGTCGCCCGCTTCACCGCGATCCAGCAACTTGCGGAACATTTCAACACCGGTACAGGTGGTTTTCTGAGTGTCGCGGATGCCGACGATTTCGATCTCGTCGCCAACGTTGATCACGCCACGCTCGACACGACCCGTAACAACGGTACCACGACCCGAGATCGAGAACACGTCCTCGACCGGCATCAGGAACGGCTTGTCAACTTCACGCTCAGGGGTGTCGATGTAATCATCAACAGCCGCCATCAGTTCGCGGATCTTCTCTTCGCCGATTTCCGGCTTGTTGCCTTCCATCGCCGCCAGAGCCGAACCTGCGATGATCGGAATGTCGTCGCCGGGGTATTCGTAGCTGGACAGCAGTTCGCGAACTTCCATCTCAACCAGTTCCAGCAGCTCTTCGTCGTCAACCTGGTCAACTTTGTTCATGAACACGACCATCTTCGGGATGCCAACCTGGCGGCCCAGCAGGATGTGCTCGCGGGTCTGCGGCATCGGGCCGTCAGCTGCGTTCACAACCAGGATCGCGCCGTCCATCTGAGCGGCACCGGTAATCATGTTCTTGACGTAGTCGGCGTGGCCGGGGCAGTCGACGTGCGCGTAGTGGCGGTTGTCGGTCTCGTATTCCACGTGGGCGGTCGAGATGGTGATGCCACGTGCTTTTTCTTCAGGCGCGCCGTCAATCTGGTCATACGCTTTGAAGTCACCGAAATACTTGGTGATTGCTGCGGTCAGCGTGGTCTTGCCGTGGTCAACGTGGCCAATCGTGCCGATGTTGACGTGCGGCTTATTACGCTCAAACTTTTCCTTTGCCATTCCTCAGGCGCCCTTTTGCGATTTGGGGGACCCTTAGTCCCGTGGTTACATCTGCGCGCGCGAGATATTTGGTTCAAAGGGGAAAATCAAGCACATCCTGCGTGAAAAGCTGGTTAAGACGCCGGATTTTGGGTGACCTCGACGGAATCCAGCGGCTGGATCAAGTCCGGGCGCCGGTCAAACCAGCCATTGTCCTTGTGTTCCTCGGCAAGCCATTCCTCGACACGATCGGCAACCTTGAGCGCCAGGCCATCCATTTGCTCTTCTCTGGTGCGCGAGTGACCAGATCCCGTGAGTGCACTTTCACCGGTCGTGTCTTCTAGCACCTGAAACTGTTTTCCTTTGGCCAGGAACTCTTTTTTGCGCACGTCATAGACGTTAACCAGGACAATTGCCGTGCTTTTGGGATTGTAGATCACGGGCACACCCGGAGGTGCCAACATGTAGCCTTCCAGGCTGATCCCAATGTCGTATTCCTGAGCGCCCTCATATCGGCCAAGCCGAATATTCACGGCGTTCTGAATGGCGTCTTCCCACTCTTTGGGCGTCGCATCCCGCGACACCGGCCCCTGCCGGGCCTTTTCGGCAAATGCGTAGTTGACGCGCAGTTTGAATTCGCCCAGCGATTCAGGCTCTTCGTAAACCTGTGTCTGCGTGCACGCGCCCATCAGGGCCAGTCCGGTAATCAGGGTCAAAGCTCGCAACATTTTCTCGTCTCGATATGCCTGTTTTTCTTTGATCTAGCGCAACGATACCGCTTGTGCCATGCCGTATCGGCAGAAATCCACTTGCAAGCGCGCTTACTCACGAAAATTTATAGTCGCGTGGGAAACCATAAGGCGCTTTTTTCCCAACGCTGGCCCGTTTGGCCAGCCACTGTGACATGTCCGCCTCGTGCCGGGTCTTGTCGCCACCCATGGACCATTTCAGGCCCTCTTCCCAATTGAAGGTGGTGATGTCGGACAGGCCACCATCCAGTTCCAGTGTGCCCTGCCGACCGCGCGCCATGTTGTATTTCTGCAGACGTACGCCCTTACCGCGACCCATTTCGGGCAGCTCTTCCACTGGGAACACCAAGAACTTGCCGTTCTGCGACACAACCGCGACGTGATCGCCCGATACGGGCTTACAGATCATCGCCGTCTCGTCAGCTTTGACGTTCAGCACCTGCTTACCGTTGCGGGTCTGGGCCAACACGTCATCTTCGGGCACCATGAAACCGTTACCCGCGTCTGACGCCACCAACAGCTTGCGCCCTGGCTTGTGGATCAGGATGTCGATGATCTGTGCCTCATTCGGCAGATCGACCATCAGGCGCAGCGGTTCGCCCATACCGCGCCCACCCGGCAGATTGGCGGCGCTGAGCGTGTAGAATCGTCCGTTCGAGGCAAACACCAACAAGCGGTCAGTCGTCTCAGCGTGGAATATGAAACGCGGGCCGTCGCCGTCCTTGAACTTTAACTCGCGCTTAAGGTCGATGTGACCGGTCATAGCGCGAATCCAGCCCATCTGAGAGCAGACAACCGTGATCGGTTCTTTGTCGATCATTGCCTCAAGCGGCACTTCTTCAACCTGCCCGGCTTCGGCGAATTGGGTTCGGCGCGCGCCACCTTCATAGTCTTTGCCAAAGGTCTTCTTGGTCTCTTTCAACTGCTCGGCGATTTTGGCCCATTGCAGGGCCGGGTCGGCCAGCAGGTCTTCGAGATTGGCGCGTTCCAACATCAATGCGTCGCGCTCACGAACCAGTTCCATCTCTTCCAGACGGCGCAAGCTGCGTAGGCGCATGTTGAGGATCGCATCGACCTGAACCTCGGACAATTCGCCCTCGCCCGGCTTGGGCGACACATAGTCCGCCTCGCTGGTGGCGCGGATATGGTCGATGCCCCAATCCTCGCGCATCAACGCGGCTTTGGGGTCGTCGTCGTAGCGGATGATGTCGATCAACCGATCCAGGTTCAGGAAAGCGACGATAAAGCCTTCCAACACCTCCAACCGGTGGTCGATCTTGGCCATACGGTGACGCGAGCGGCGCAGCAACACTTCTTGCCGGTGATCAAGGAAAGCGCGCAGCACTTCCTTCATCGAGCAGACCTTGGGCGTCACCCCGTCGATCAGCACGTTCATGTTCAGGCTAAACCGAACCTCAAGATCAGAGTTGCGATAGAGCATCCCCATCAACACCTCGGGGTCCACATTCTTGGACCGTGGTTCAAGGATCAGGCGGATATCATCGGCGGATTCGTCGCGCACATCGGCGAGGATCGGGATTTTCTTGGTCTGGATCAGCTCGGCGATCTTTTCGATCAGCTTGGATTTCTGAACCTGATACGGAATCTCGGTGACAACGATCTGCCATTGACCCCGACCCAGATCTTCAACCTCGAACTTACAGCGAAGACGGAACGATCCTCGTCCGGTGCGGTAGGCCTGCGCGATGTTCTCGGGTGGCTCAACGATCACACCTCCGGTCGGAAAATCCGGACCGGGAACATAGTTCAATAGTGTGTCATCGCGCGCATCCGGCGTCTTGATCAGATGCAGACAGGCGTCGCAGAGCTCTGAGATGTTATGCGGCGGAATATTCGTCGCCATGCCAACCGCGATGCCGCTGGAGCCATTAGCCAACAGATTCGGGAACTGCGCAGGCAGCACGACCGGTTCGCTTAGCGTGCCATCATAGTTGTCGCGGAAATCGACCGCGTCTTCGTTCAACCCTTCCAGCAGGGCTTCGGCCACGATGGTCATCCGCGCTTCGGTGTATCGCGAGGCCGCCGGGTTATCACCGTCGATGTTGCCGAAGTTCCCCTGGCCATCGACCAGTGGGTAACGGACGTTGAAATCCTGCGCCAGACGCGCCATCGCGTCGTAGATCGCGGCATCGCCATGCGGGTGATAGTTACCCATCACGTCGCCGGAAATCTTGGCGGATTTGCGGAACCCGCCCGTTGCACTGAGTCGAAGCTCGCGCATCGCATAGAGGATTCGCCTGTGCACAGGCTTCAGCCCATCGCGCGCATCAGGCAATGCCCGGTGCATGATGGTGGACAGCGCATAGGTCAGATAGCGTTCGCCGATCGCGCGGCGCAGCGGTTCAGCTACCTCGCCCCCATTGTCGGGGGCCTCCATATTGGGGTCGTCGATCGTATCGTTCATATATGATGTGATACGCCGCAAGCGCGCGCGGGTAAAGCAATCAGCTTAGATTTTGCTGGGGACAAGTCGCGCTTTTTGCAACAGGGGGAGACAAGTCCCGGAATTCCCCCGGTTTTCGACTCGGACCCCGAAATATGGTAGGCTGTCTTCATTAGCCTGCTGCCGATTTCTTGTACCTAACGATTGACCTGGGGGATGCGCCATGACGCGCCTTATTATTCTGACTTTCACTGCACTTGGCTGGTGTTTTTACGTTATGAGCGGTGGACCAAATTTCGAACCGCGCGGCTTGCGGAGCGATCAACCTGTGCGCGTTGCCTCTGTATCCCAACCTGCAGCAGTAGCACCCGCTCGGGTTGAAGAGCTTGTGACCGAAGAGCTTGTGACCAATGTGGCCGTTCGGGCACCGACGGTGCGCGCACAACCCCAACCTGAAACCGAAGAGATCGTGCAGATCGTGGCCGAACCAGCCGGCCTTCAGTCTTTGTCCGGCATTTCGGTGTTCGATGATCAGAGCGCAAACATCACGCTTGCTTCGCTGGAAGACGGCGTAGCGGGTTTGCGTCAGATCGATGAAGCGCCCCTGCCGGAAACATCAGAGGCTGCGGCGATTCCCGAACCTGAAAAAGACATCCGCGAAATCTCGGGAACGCGGGTGAACATGCGCGATGGACCCGGTACCATTTACCCAATTGTCGGCAAAGCGGCCATCGGACAGAAAGTCGAGGTGCTGAGCGATTCCGGAACCGGCTGGCTGCGCCTGCGCGTGTTACCCGCGCAACAGGTCGGTTGGATTTCAGCCTCACTGGTTCGAAAAATTCAAAACTGACGCTGCACCGTCATTGTCCTGACCCTCACCTCGCAATAGCTTTGGCCTGAATTGAAGGTCAGGAAGATCATGCAGAAAACCATTCTTATCACCGGCTGCTCGTCCGGCATCGGCCTGGACGCGGCACACGGTATGCGTGCGCGCGGCTGGCGTGTCTTTGCATCCTGCCGCCAGCAGCGTGATTGCGACCGGCTGCGCGCGCAAGGCTTTGAAAGCCCGCGCATCGACTATACCGACGCCGCAAGTATCGCATCAGGCCTGACCGAAGTGCTTGAGGCCACCGGAGGTACGCTGGATGCGCTGTTCAACAACGGAGCGCACGGCTTGCCCGGCGCAGTTGAAGATCTGCCGACCGAAGGGCTCCGTGTGATATTCGAGGCCAACTTTTTTGGCTGGCATGAACTGACACGGCTGGTGATTCCAGTCATGCGCGCGCAAGGACATGGGCGAATCGTTCAGAATTCGTCGGTTCTGGGCCTGGTGGCCTTTCCATGGCGCGGCGCATATGTCGCCACAAAATATGCCATTGAAGGCCTTACCGACACGCTGCGTCTGGAACTTGCCGGAACGAACATCAAGGCCATTCTGATCGAACCCGGCCCAATCACGTCGAAAATCCGCGAGAATTCGATCCCCTTCTTTGAACGTTTCATCAACTGGGAGAACTCGGCCCTGCGCGAAAAATACGAGGCTTCTCTGTTGAAAAGACTGTACGAATCCTCAGGCCCGGATCGTTTCGAACTGCCTGCATCAGCGGTGACCGACAAGCTGGCCCATGCGGTTGGATCAAAAAGGCCGCGCGCGCGCTACTATGTCACCACGCCAACCTACATCGCCGGGTATCTGCGCCGCCTTTTGCCCACCCGCACCATCGACCGCATTCTGTCGGACGTCTGAGGCGAAATTACCCGTTCGCTTTTCATGTACATGAGGCTAGATGATAGCCTAACGAAACAAGAAACGCGGACGGTGTGCTTATGGACCTTTTGATGGTCATTTTGCTGTTGGCCATGGCGGCGGTCGTCGTCGTGCTGGCGATCGGCATCTCCAATTTCGGCAAAAGCGGCAAAGCTGCTGCGATGAAAAGCAACAAGATGATGCGCCTTCGCATCCTGTTCCAGTTCATTGCCGTGGTGCTGATCGTGCTCTACGTCTACCTGCGCGGACAAGGAGTTTAATAAATGGTCGTTCTGAACAAGATTTACACCCGCACCGGCGATGATGGAAAAACTGCGCTGGGCAACGGCGAACGGGTCGCCAAGTATTCTGGTCGCGTGGCCGCGTATGGGACCGTTGACGAACTGAACGCTTTTGTTGGCGTTGCTCGGACCGAGGCGGAAGGCGACGTCGATGCCGCCCTGGCGCGCATTCAAAACGACCTGTTCGATCTGGGCGCAGATTTCTGTCGCCCCGACATGGAAAAAGACGCCGAGGCGGACTACCCGCCCCTGCGCATCGTTGCATCTCAGATCGATCGGTTGGAGGCGGAGATTGACGTGATGAACGAAACGCTAGAGCCGCTGCGCAGCTTCATCTTGCCCGGCGGGTCGCGTCTGGCAGCGAATCTGCATGTCTGCAGAACCGTATCCCGCCGCGCCGAACGTCTGGCGGTCGAGCTGACCAACATGGAACCCGTGAATGCAGTCGCGGTAAAATACCTCAACCGTCTGAGTGACTGGTTTTTTGTCGCCGCCCGCTGCGCCAACGAAAACGGCACTGCGGACGTTTTGTGGGTACCAGGCGCGAACCGCTGAAGGCGACGCGGGATCCGGCGAACCCTGCACCGACCAACAAAGCAAATCTCCAGCCAAACGGGTGGGGCCCAAAGCTCTGGCACCGGCCACCAAAGCAATAAAATTTCACGCCGTTGCGTCAAAATACATGAAACGCGACGTCTCAAGTTCATGACGTGACGATTTTGCCCTGTTGCAGCGTGAACTGAGACGCTATTCAGTCCCCCGAGAGCATTGGTGGAGTCGCTTCGCGGCTTACCGTTTTTTGTGAGGAGCAAGCGCAAAATGAAGGTACTCGTGCCTGTCAAACGCGTGATTGACTATAATGTGAAAGTTCGCGTGAAAGCGGACGGTAGCGGTGTTGATCTCGCCAATGTCAAAATGTCGATGAACCCGTTCGACGAAATCGCTGTGGAAGAAGCGATTCGCCTGAAAGAAGCAGGCAAGGCTGACGAAATCGTTGCGGTTTCGATTGGCGTCAAGCAATCGCAGGAAACCCTGCGCACCGCACTGGCCATGGGCGCTGACCGCGCCATTCTGGTTGTTGCCGCCGATGACGTCCATCAAGACATCGAACCGCTGGCCGTTGCCAAGATCCTGGCCAAAGTGGTCGAGGAAGAGCAACCCGGCATCGTTTTGGCTGGTAAGCAAGCGATCGACAACGACATGAACGCTACCGGTCAGATGCTGTCGGCCCTGCTGGGCTGGTCGCAAGGCACCTTCGCGTCCGAGCTGGACATCGAAGGCGACAGCGCCAAGATCACCCGTGAAGTAGACGGCGGCCTGCAGACCATCAGCGTCAAGATGCCGACCATCGTCACTGTTGACCTGCGCTTGAACGAGCCGCGCTATGCGTCTCTGCCGAACATTATGAAGGCGAAGAAAAAGCCGCTGGACGAGAAAACCGCCGCCGATTACGGCGTCGACGTCACACCGCGTTTGGAAGTTGTCAAAACCGAAGAGCCGCCGGCACGTGCTGCTGGTATCGTCGTCGGCTCGGTTGATGAGCTGGTCGAGAAACTCAAAGAAGCGGGGGCTGTGTAATGGCTGTTCTTCTTCTCGCAGAAGTCAACAACGGCGAACTGGCGATGGACGCCACCGCCAAGGCTGTCACTGCCGCAAAGGCACTGGGTGACATCACCGTTCTGGCCGCGGGCGGTTCTGCCGCTGCTGCCGGTGAGGCCGCCGCCAAGATCGACGGTGTGTCCAAGGTACTGGTTGCCGAAGACGCGTCGCTGGGTCACCGCCTGGCTGAATCGACCGCGGCCCTGATCGTGGGTCTGGCTGATGGTTACGAGCACATCGTTGCGCCTGCCACCACCGACGCCAAGAACGTGATGCCGCGCGTTGCAGCCCTGCTGGACGCGATGGTGATCTCGGATGCATCCGGCGTGGTTGACGGCTCGACTTTTGAGCGTCCGATCTACGCGGGCAACGCGATCCAGACCGTCAAATCGAACGACGCCAAGAAAGTCGTCACCTTCCGTACCGCGTCCTTTGACGCGGCTGGCGAAGGCGGCTCGGCCGCTGTCGAGACCATCTCAGTCGGCGAAAACCCGGGCCTGTCTTCGTGGGTCGAGGACAAGGTTGCCGCAAGCGACCGTCCGGAACTGACTTCGGCTGGCGTTGTTGTCTCGGGCGGCCGTGGTGTCGGCTCGGAAGAGGACTTCAAACTGATTGAAGGTCTTGCTGACAAGCTAGGCGCCGCTGTTGGCGCATCGCGCGCCGCCGTGGACTCGGGCTATGCACCGAACGACTGGCAGGTCGGTCAGACCGGTAAGGTTGTTGCACCCGATCTGTATGTCGCGATCGGCATCTCGGGCGCGATTCAACACTTGGCTGGTATGAAAGACTCGAAAGTCATCGTTGCGATCAACAAGGACGAAGAAGCGCCGATCTTCCAGGTTGCGGATTTCGGACTGGTTGCAGATCTGTTCCAGGCCGTGCCTGAACTGACCGAGAAACTCGGCTAACCGCTGGTCTAGCTTTTTCATCGCGAATTTTGGAAAGGCCCGCCAATTGGCGGGCCTTTTTTAATGCAAATTGCGTATACGCCGCATCAAAGCTGCCGCAATCGCCCGATGGGCAGCTGGGCCAATCATGTGCTCTGCCATTGGCTGTTGCAGTGTGCCGAACAACATATCCTCGATCTCATCAGACTGGCCGCACACATGTGTTTTGACGTCGACGATATCCGCGCAGGGTTTGCCAACGGTTTTGATCATCTGATCCGTTACGCCGACATTAGCGCTGTCAATATGATGCGCGCCCAGTTCTCCTCGAAGGACGTGTAGGCGCAAGAGGATCACCGGAATTTCCAGGCTTTGAAGAAATTTACCGATCTTCCGAACCCAGTTTCGGCGCAATTCGTCCAGAACAACTTCGATGCGTGCGTCGCGAACCTTTTCCAGGCAGCTCATCAGGTGGCGCACGAAATGAACCTCGGTGAAGTCGATTTCGGGATACAGACTGATCAAATCCTTCGTTGGCGCCAGAAATCGGTCATTGCGCCTGGAATGAACGCGATAGAAATGGTTGGACTGTCCAAGAAGCCTTGGCGCCTGCATGACGCACAGATCTGCGCCTCTTAGCAAATCGCATAACCCCCTATCATCGCACAGCGCATCGACGCCGCTGAACAGGCATCCAAAGTTCAGAACGCGTCTTTCAAGCCCGTCTTCGAGAATAGCTGAGAATGGTCGGTCGACGAATCGCCCAAATGTCTCATCCCCGCCGACGCAGGCCGCGTAAGGTTGATCCAGAACACGCCGAGCGCCACGAAACCACAGCCGCGATCCGTCATATTGGCATACCTCATGCCCAGGTCCCCCCGAGCCTGTTTGATAATAGCTCATATCACTCACCCATTTTTTACCCGGTTGCCATCTTGCAGCCGCAAGTCTTGAGAAAATCCTAATGTGCGCATTTGAAGCAAAATCGAACAGTCGGATCCCCTTGCCGCCCGCCCCGATCTGTCGATACTGTCGCCGTATCCCGAGACACAAAGGCACCTGAACATGGATGTAAAATCGGTCGGAGTGATTGGCGCAGGTCAGATGGGCAATGGCATTGCTCATGTTCTGGCGCTGGCGGAGTATGACGTTCTGCTGAACGATGTCTCGCAGGACGCGCTGGACAGCGCCGTGGCGACGATTGAAGGCAATCTGGCCCGTCAGGCCTCAAAAGGCAAAATCTCGGACGAAATGATGCAAGCCACGCTGAGCCGGATCAACACGACGTTGGAGCTGCCCCAGTTGGGTCAGACCGATCTGGTGATCGAAGCCGCAACCGAGCGGGAAGCAATCAAACAGGCGATTTTCGAAGACCTGCAGCCGCATCTTCTGCCCCATACGATTCTGACATCCAATACGTCCTCAATCTCGATTACCCGCCTGGCCAGCCGAACGGATCGGCCGGAACGCTTCATGGGGTTCCACTTTATGAACCCGGTGCCCGTGATGCAGCTGGTCGAGCTGATCCGGGGGATTGCCACGGATGAAGAGACGTTCAAATCGTGTAAGGCGGTTGTGGACCGGCTTGGCAAAACCGCAGCAAGCGCGGAAGACTTCCCAGCCTTCATCGTGAACCGCATTCTGATGCCGATGATCAATGAGGCTGTCTACACCCTCTACGAAGGGGTCGGCAGCGTGCAGTCGATTGACCAATCGATGCGGCTGGGTGCAAACCACCCGATGGGGCCACTGGAACTGGCTGATTTCATCGGGCTGGACACTTGCCTGGCGATCATGAACGTGTTGCATGACGGATTGGCAGACACCAAGTACCGGCCTTGTCCACTGTTGACGAAATACGTCGAAGCCGGCTGGTTGGGCCGCAAGACCGAACGCGGGTTTTATGACTACAGAGGTGAAACTCCGGTCCCAACGCGCTAGAGGGGCCAGCCCCCTCGACCGGCTTTCATCCGGGTTCACCCCCGGGATTTTTTCAGCCAGATGAAGAGCGGATCAGGGATTGCGTGATTTACCAAGCGCCATTGTGCGCTTTCTTAGCCACGCCATGAAACCGCGCGGATCACTTTCCAACAGCTTCATTTCCTCGTCCGAAATCGGTTCGCCAATCACCGGAGATTGCGGTTTGTTGCAAGAGCGGACGATCTCATGCAACAGCAGCCCCTGCCGTAAGATCGGCGACAGCTTGTTGGCAATCTGATAGGCGCGCGAATTGCTGCCGGGGAAGAAAATCGGAACCACCTGCGCGCCAGATCGGCGGATCATCTTGGCGGTAAACACATTCCATTCCTGCTCTTGCGCAGGACCGAACCAGTCGTCCGAGGACATCACCACACCTGACGGGAACAGAGCAACAACGCCACCTTCCTTCAGGTGTTCCATCGCCTTGCCGCGCATCTCAAGCATTTTGGTTTGCGCTTCGGGGTCGTGTGGAAAGGGAACCGGGATCATGAACGAGGTCGCCGCCTCGTCCAACCCGGTCAGGACAGAACGGGTCAAGATACGATAGTCATTGCGAACCTGTCCGATCAGTTCCGCCAGAATCATACCGTCGACCATGCCATGCGGGTGGTTGGCCACGACAACTACGGGTCCGGTTTTCGGGATATTTGCAAACTGTTCCTTCGGAGTAGTGAGGTTGATGCCCATAACCTCAAGCGCGCCGCCCCAGAACCGCTGGCCGCGATAGTATTCGTTCTTCTTCTCGAACTTGTTGACCATCCGCAGGATAGTCAGCTTACCCGTACACCATTCAATGGCGCGGATGGCTGTAGACGTCCAGACATCGTCGAAGGAGTTCGCGTAGGTCAGGGTTCTGCGATCATAGATTTCGCCCTGATCTTCTGCCCCGTCCACCACCGGGCCTGTCTTGGTCTCGTGCGTCGTTTGCGCCAATTCCTGGTTTTCCCGTTCTTCGTATCGCGACTGGCAGGATCAGAACCCTTCCCCGAACTTTCCGTTCACAAGGGTTTCTAATGCATCCGCCAACGCCTCAGCATCCGGTCCGGACGTCTCGACGTCAATAGTCGTTCCGCGAGACGCTGCCAACATCAAAAGACCCATGATGCTGTCCCCTGATGCAGAAAGCCCGTCTTTGGACACCTCTGCCTGGGCGTCAAACCCCTCGACCACTTCGACCAGCTTAGCCGAGGCGCGGGCGTGCAGGCCTTTTTCATTGATTATTTTCAAGCTTCGGTTGGTCATTCTTAATCAATCCGGTCTTAATCCAACGTCACGTTTTGGGCATTGATATACTTGCGTCCAGCCTCCATAGCCCGCCGAACCGCATCCCCGATCGGCAGGTGGCGACTTTTGGCCAATTTTATCAGCATAGGCAGATTTGCACCGTAGAGGATACGGCGGTCCTGCGGGGTGCAGGCCTTCAGACTCAGATTCGACGGGCTGCCGCCAAACAGATCCGTGACAACAACCACACCGTCGCCGACATCCACACCGTCAGCGGCGGTGCAGATTTCCGACTGCTTGGCTTCCCGGTCGTGGTCAGCCTCGATCGAGATTGCGGCCAGGCCCGGTTGCTTTCCGACAACATGCTGCATTGCGGCCAGATATTCCTGAGCCAGCCCGCCATGTGCTACGAGTACGATCCCGATCAATCCGGCCTCTCATTCAACGATCGACGTTCCATTTCGCGGTGCCTAATTGCCACTTGCTGCCCCTCCTGTGCAAGGGCCTTTGCGACCGCTTCTGCGGTTGCGACCGATCTGTGTTGCCCTCCGGTACACCCAAATGCCACCGAAAGGTGCGCTTTGCCTTCGGCGCGGTAAGCGGGCAACAACAATTTCAGCAGATCGACAACGCGGTCGAAAAACGGCGCGTAATTCGCGTCAGACTGTACATAGCGCGCCACGTCCGGGTTTCGACCATCTTCGGCCCGCAATTCCGGACGCCAATAGGGGTTGGCCAGAAACCTGCAGTCAAAAACCATGTCCAACCCATGCGGCAAGCCGCGTTTGTACGAAAAAGACTCGATGGATACCGCCAGATGTCGGCCGCCTTCTGGAGCGAACCAATGCTCGACCTCCTTGCGCAACTGGTGAACGTTGATCTGGCTGGTGTCGATCAGAATGTCGGCAATTTCACGGATCGGGGCCAACAGCTCTTTTTCCTGCAGCACACCGGCTTCAGGACCTGCGTTGGCCGCAACGGGATGGCGTCTTCGGGTTTCCGAGAACCGCTGCAGCAGCACTTCGTTTCGGCAATCAAGATAGAGAACCGTAAGCTCGACCTGCTCGGTCCGCCGCAGCCGCATAACAAGATCAATGAACCCAATGGTCGAGAAATCGCGATTTCGGGCATCGATGCCCAATGCCATGGGCCGATCGTTTTCCGGACCGTCCAACAAGCGCATCAAAAGGCCCATCGGCAAATTGTCGATGGCCTCGAACCCCAAATCTTCAAGCACACGGATCGCCGTCGTCCGCCCAGCGCCCGAAGGACCGGTGATCAAAACGATCCGCCGCTGTTGTTTCATTTGCTGGGCCATTCCGGGTTTACGCGCCCCATTTTCATCAGTTGCATCAATGCTGAAGCCAAATTGGGAACGCCGCTACCGCGAAGCAAGGGGATTGTTTGCCTCAGGGCTCGGATCGAGATCGGATCTGGCAAACGTGCTTCTTCCCTTTGGTCCAGATCCACCACATATCGCAAATCCACGGGTCCTACGGGTGGCGCGCGCAACAATCCGATACCGCGGGCCTCAACAACGCCGCGGATATTCGGGGCCGCATCAGCGGTCACTTCACCGCCGCTATTGTGTAAAGCCACGCGGTCATCACCGACAAGTTCGGCACCCAGCGCCATCATCTGCAAGACCAGCGCGGATTTTCCCGCCCCTGCCGCGCCAACAATCAGCAGACCGCGCCCGCCGACAGCCACACAACTGGCGTGGAGTATGGCACTGTCCTGTTCTTCCAAATCATAAATTGACGGGGCGTTCATAATTTACACAGGCAACCCGACAACAAATCGCGCACCCAGCGGGTCCGAGGTGATATCGGCGTCGGTTGGTCGGATGTTCTCAGCCCAGATCACACCACCATGTGCTTCGACAATCTGCTTTGAGATTGCCAGCCCCAGGCCCGAGTTGTTTCCGAAGTGTTCGGCGGGACGCTCGGAATAGAACCTTTTGAAGACCTTGGTCAGGGCTTGTTCAGGAATACCGGGGCCGGTGTCTTCGACCACGACCAGCACCCTGTTTTCGCGCCGTCGGACCCAGACACGGATCGCATCGCTTTCCTCGCAGAACGAGGTGGCATTGGTAATCAGGTTGACAAAAACCTGCGCCAGCCGCGCCTCCAGCCCGTTGATTACGATCGGATTGGGCGGCAGATCCGTTATATAGTCGATGCCCTTTGCCCGCGCATCTTCACCCAGATACTGGCTGATATTGCCAACCAGCTTCACCAGATCAAACGGCTGTTCTTCTTCCTTGACCAGTTCGGCATCCAGACGGGACGCGTTCGAGATATCGCTGACCAAACGGTCCAGACGGCGAACATCATGTTCGATCACACCCATCAGCTTTTCACGTTGGTCATCGCGTTTGACCATTCGTAACGTGCCCACGGCAGACTGAAGGCTGGCCAGAGGGTTCTTGATCTCATGCGCGACATCAGCGGCGAACTGTTCGTTCGCGTCAATTCGGTTATAAAGCGCGGTGACCATACCCCGCAGCGCGCGGCTGAGCAGACCGATTTCATCCGGACGCGCGGTCAGGTCTGGGATGCGGATACGGCCGGGGTTCACTCCGGCGCCCCGGTCCTTACCCAGTTCGGCGGCCGCCGCAAGATCCGCCAACGGGTTTGCGATGGTAGAGGCGAGAACAAGGCTAAGTCCGATCGACACAAGAAGCGCGACAACAAACATCTGAAGGATGCGCTCCTGCTCGCGACGGGCGAGGGCGTCAATCTCTCCGGATGGCCCGGCCATGGCAACGGCCCCTACCGCGACGCCATCTTGCAGGATCGGGGCGGCTGCAACAATGACCGTTTCGCCAAAGTCATCCTTGACGGCCTGCACCTGCATCTGCCCCTGCAGCGCGCCGGGAACTATGGTCTGAACCCGTTGCGCCAGAGTAGGCGCTTCGCTGGGTTCTGTGGAGGTGAACACGCGCGACAAACCCGTCCACACGGCGTTCAAGGCGTCGCTGATCAAGGTACTGCCGGTCTGAACCTCGGACTCGGACGCTAGCAGCGCCTGCTCGGATGCTGCGCCACGCGCCCATCCAATCAGAGTTCCCCGTTCGTCATAGACAAAGACCTCGCCCCCTTGGGGCAATGTGAGGCCCTCCAGCGTGTCCTTTACGTCCAGTGTGCCGGCATCCTGTGACAGGCCGGATGCTGTCTGGCGCAACTGTGCTTCGAACACGTTGCTGACCAACTGCGCATCCCCGATCAGATTGCGCGCGGTCTGCTGAACCTGCTCATCACGGGAATCGTCCAGATACAGCAACCCTGTGACAAGGATCACCAAGGCGATCAGGTTGAGCGTGATGATCTTGCGCGCAAGTGGCGAGCCGCGCATTGCAAAGAAGCCGCGGCGGCGGCGCGCGTGCCGAAGTTCGGCTGACTCGGGATCCTGCGGGATGACCCAATCATCCCCCAGAACGACATCACCGTCCCGCAATTCGCTGGCTTGTTCCGTATCGCGCACGAGACTTGGTTACCCCTAGTATTTGGCCACGCCTATTCTTCGTTGTACCTGTACCCAATTCCGTACAGTGTTTCGATCGCCGAAAACTCGGGATCTGCGGCGCGCATTTTCTTGCGCAGCCGCTTGATGTGGCTGTCGATCGTACGGTCGTCTACATAGACCTGATCATCATAGGCCACATCCATCAGCTGATCGCGGCTTTTGACAAAGCCCGGTCGCTGAGCCAACGCTTGCAACAACAGAAACTCGGTGACGGTCAAAGATACGTCCGAGCCCTTCCAGCTGACCGCATGGCGCAGAGGATCCATCCGCAGATCGCCGCGTTCCATAACCTTGGCGTCACCTGTGTTGGCGGTTGCCACATCGCCAGTTGTCGCCTCTTGCCGGCGCAGCAGCGCGCGGATGCGTTCAACCAGAAGACGCTGGGAAAAGGGTTTCTTGACGTAGTCGTCCGCGCCCATGCGCAGGCCAAGAACCTCATCTATTTCGTCATCTTTGGAGGTAAGGAATATCACCGGCATCTGAGTTTTCTGCCGCAGCCGCTGCAACAGATCCATCCCATCCATCCGCGGCATCTTAATATCCAGAACAGCCATATCAGGCAGTTTCTTGTTGAAAGCGTCCAGCGCCGCCTGCCCATCATTATAAGTTTCAACCTCGAACCCTTCGGCTTCGAGTGTCATGGATACGGACGTCAGAATATTTCTGTCGTCGTCCACCAATGCAATCTTCGACATCGGGTTAACCCCTATTCCTGCTCACTCACGCAATAATTCGCTTATTAGTAGGGCATCTTTGTCGTTTTTATGGCCGCGAATCAATC
Source organism: Ruegeria sp. CDSA246 (assembly GCF_059611225.1). Taxonomy (NCBI): domain Bacteria; kingdom Pseudomonadati; phylum Pseudomonadota; class Alphaproteobacteria; order Rhodobacterales; family Roseobacteraceae; genus Ruegeria; species Ruegeria sp. CDSA246. Next base: position 168,338 of record NZ_JBXWPD010000006.1, read on the forward strand.
CGTATCTGCGAATCGTGAGATTGTTGTCACACAGATGCGGCAAAAAAGCCGTTAATGCGCGCGGAAAAGCGCCTTGTTTTCCGACAGGAAATTAGTGGTGGCGCTAAACTTTAACTTGGTTGCGCTAACTGCGCCAAACCGTCCTGTTCATGCCCCAAACGACCATGTTAAGACCCGCTTATCCGCCGGTTTTTCCCGGTATACTGCCCCAAGTGCGCCCCCCGGCCCAACCGCCGACGCGCCGCCACAGGAGAAGAAACGCATGACATCTGGACGGGTTAACCCGCAATTCCGCCTCGAAGATCAGGGCATCGAGGGTCTGGGCAATGTCTATTACAACTTCATGGAACCGGCGCTGATCGAAGAAGCGCTGAAGCGCGGCGAAGGCACTCTTGGCAATGGCGGCGCATTCCTGGTCACCACCGGCAAATTCACCGGCCGTTCGCCCAAGGACAAACACGTCGTCAAAACCGACAGTGTTGCCGACACAATCTGGTGGGAAAACAACGCCGCGATGACCCCCGAAGGGTTTGACGCGCTGTATGCCGATATGATCGAGCATATGAAGGGCCGTGACTACTTTGTGCAGGATCTTGTCGGCGGCGCCGATCCCGCCTATTCGATCAATGTGCGCATGGTCACCGAACTGGCATGGCACAACCTGTTCATCCGCCACTTGCTGCGCCGTCCGGATCGCGAAGATCTGGAAGAGTTCATTGCAGATTTCACCGTCATCAACTGCCCCAGCTTCCAGGCCGACCCGGCCAAGCATGGCTGCCACAGTGAGACCGTGATTGCGCTGAACTTCGACCGCAAGCTGATCCTGATTGGCGGCACCGAGTACGCGGGGGAGAACAAAAAGTCTGTCTTCACCCTGCTGAACTACATGCTGCCCGAAAAAGGCGTAATGCCGATGCATTGCTCGGCCAACCACGCCGTTGGCAACCCGGTCGACACCGCGGTGTTCTTTGGCCTGTCCGGCACTGGCAAGACCACCCTGTCGGCAGACCCTGCCCGCACGTTGATCGGCGATGACGAGCATGGCTGGTCGGATCGCGGCACCTTCAACTTCGAAGGCGGTTGCTATGCCAAGACCATCAATCTGAACGCCGAAGCCGAGCCGGAGATCTACGCGACCACCAGCAAATTCGGTACTGTGATCGAGAACATGGTCTTTGACCCCGAAACCAAGGAATTGGATTTCGAGGATGACTCGCTGACTGCAAACATGCGCTGCGCCTATCCGCTGGAGTATATCTCGAACGCCTCGAGCAGCGCGCTGGGTGGGCATCCCAAGAACATCATCATGCTGACTTGTGACGCATTTGGTGTCCTTCCTCCGATCGCGCGGCTGACCCCAGCACAGGCGATGTATCACTTTCTGTCGGGCTTCACCTCGAAAGTAGCGGGTACAGAGCGTGGCGTCACCGAGCCTCAGCCCACCTTCTCAACCTGCTTCGGCGCGCCCTTCATGCCGCGTCGCCCGGAAGAATACGGCAACCTGTTGCGCGACAAGATCGCCCAGCATGGTGCGACTTGCTGGCTGGTGAACACTGGCTGGACAGGTGGTGCCTATGGTGTCGGCAGCCGTATGCCAATCCGCGCGACCCGCGCGTTGCTGACAGCTGCCTTGGAAGGATCGCTGCGCGACGCCGAATTCCGCAAGGACGCCAATTTCGGATTTGACGTCCCGGTCTCCGTGCCCGGTGTGGCCGAAGTTCTGCTGGATCCGCGCCGCACCTGGGATGATCAGGCCGCATTCGACAAGCAAGCGGAAAAACTGGTGCAGATGTTTGCAGAGAACTTTGAGCAGTACCTGCCCTTTATTGATGATGACATCAAAGCCGTAGCAATCGGTTGATATCCAAAGGGGGCGGTTTTCGCCCCTTTTCTTTTCTCCGGGCGAGTAACCTTTCTGCAATCTTCCTGTGGTTGTATAATGCACCAAGCATATACAAATTCATTGCCCGCTGCAGCAGATTGCAGTACTTCACTGTGTCATTATGACGTAAAAGCCCGGCGCTTGCGCACCGGGCGGGAAGTAAAAAGACCTTGGGGACACTCAATAAGCGCGCACTCACATTCGCGATTTGAGCAACCTAATCAGGTATCTAGTTTAATCCATCGGGGATGGGTGTCAATATGAGACATGCTGGAAAAATTCTGTTTCAGCGAGTTTCTAACTTTCGCTCCAGCGCGAAAGGCGGCAAGGAAAACAACAGGTAGGCAAATGACGGAAATCTCGAAACTGACCGAACTTCGCAAACTGATGCAAAGTATGGAACGGACCCTTGGACTGGAACAACTCTCTCCGGTTGAGCGTGACATTTACTACGCGGCCGAAGAATTGTCGAAAGCCGATCAAGAAGTCCGCACCTTCGGTCTGATCGAGCACACCCTTGTTCAGAGCGTCTCGCGCCCGACATTCTTCCGCGCGCTGAAATCGCTGGTTCAAAAGGGCTATCTGTCCCAAAGCGGCAATGCCAACCGGGGGCGGTATATCGTACATGCGCCCAGGTGACACCGCCAACCTGCGTGTTGATGGCTAATCATCGTGCGCAGATGGGCCTCTGACACTTTCTTCGCCTCACTGGCTTACATAGTTGCATCATTCCTCACCTTTGAGGTCTTGATGCCGCTGCAAAACGTGTTCTTTCCGGAATATCCAAGCCGGGCCAGCCTGCTGTTCCTACCTCACGGGGTTCGGGTCCTGGCGGCGTGGCTATTAGGGTGGCGTGCGATTTTCGCATTGTTGCCGGGCGTCTTTGCAGTCTTTGCATTCCTGGGGGGTGCGGATGTCTTTTTGCCCAGCCGCTTGTTGGCAATTGTCATCGCGGTCACAACGGTTCCCACCGTGTTCTACTTGCTCAAGTGGGCAGGTTGGGACTTGTTCCCCAGACCCGATCGCAAACCCTGCTGGTTGTGCGTCATGGGTGTCGGCGTGATCACGTCGTTCTTGGCATCCGCTATGACAAACATGAGTTTTGGCAGCGCAGGGGTAGAGTACATCGCCTTTCTGATCGGCGATATCTCAGGGCTGTTTTTCCTGATGCTGGGGCTTTACTTCGCGTTTCGGTATATGGACCGCAGAACTTAACCCATCAGACCGCGGCGCAGCAGGTTCAATCCAGCGGCCAACAGCACAACCAAAGTTACTTTGCGAAACAACGCCTGATCGATTCTCGATTGCAACTGCATACCCACCCACATCCCGATCACTGCTGGAGCGATCAGAGCAGCCGAGAACGGCGCCGTGTCGGCCCGCAGGATACCTGATCCCATATGGGCGACCATCAAGGCAATTGCGCCCAGCCCATAGATAACCCCCTGTACCCGCATTTGCACGGCTTTCGGTGTGTTCAGGGCCGTCAGGTACGCCACCGTTGGCGGCCCCCAAATACCAGACATACCGCCCACAAATCCTGCGACGGCCCCAATGAGAACCTCAACACGGGCCGATGGTTCTTTCAGCACCAGTTTCACACCCAGGACCTGGATCAAGGCAAAGAAGGTGATTGGAACGCCGATCATCAACAGGAAGGTCGATGTCGGCACCAAAGTGACCAGCTTGGCTCCGGCCAGAAGGAACACCAAGCCCACAATCAGAAATATACGAAACTCCCTGACCGACGACACGGCCGCGGAAACACCCTGTCCCAAAGCCTGAAAGACATTAGTTACCAGTGTCGGAAGGATCAGACCCGCGATGGCCAACTCGGGCGGCAGAAAGACACTCAACCCTGAAACCATAACCATCGGCATGGCAAAACCGACGATACCTTTGACCCACCCTGCCAGAAACGCAACGCTCAGAGCCAGCAGAAGATCCTGTGGAGGTAATAAAGAAAACAATGTCATGGCCCCCTGATATCATTCCTGACGGGCGCTGCACTGCAAAAACGTTCGAGAAATATTAGAACTTTTTCGCAACGTAATACGTATTTTTGTTGCGCTGCACGTGCAGCATGATATGACCAGACGACACGAGAAAAGGACACGATTCATGGCCCATGACGGACAGGATATGACCCAGATGACAACACCTGCGATTTTGCCCGATCTTCTGACGCTGACCCGTGCGGCCGCACCCGCCGTTGAAACAGTGTTCGAGCGTGCGCGCGAGTCGGTGCGCGGTATGGTTTCCGCCGATGGCCGTGTTTCCGGTGCCTTGATCGAAGCCAATCAAACTGCCGCCCATGGCTTGTCATGGCTGGCCACATATTCTCAGTCCCTGAAACAGATGCAACGCTGGGCCGAAACGCTGGAGGCCGAAGGCAAGTTCGGTGAAATCGAACAGTTGCTGCTCCAAATCGCCTTTGGCGAATACCTGCACCAGGTTGCAGGCGGCATTCCGATGAACCAGGGCGAGGTTGTCCGCCTTCAGGACATGGGTCTTGGCTGGGACGCGCTTTCCGGTTTTCAGATCCCCGAAATTCAAACACTGATGGCGCAGGCCAATTCTCAGGCCGCCCGCAGCCGTCTGGTCAAGCTGATGGAAGATCAGGCAGGTGCCACCATGTTCGGTGCCTCGGGTCTGGACGAAGAGCTTGAGATGATCCGTGACCAGTTCCGCCGCTATGCGGTCGAAAAGGTCGAGCCCCACGCTCATGACTGGCACCTCAAAGACGAACTGATCCCGATGGAAGTCATCGAGGAACTGGCGGAAATGGGTGTCTTTGGCCTGACCATCCCCGAAGAATTTGGCGGCTTCGGCTTGTCCAAAGCCTCGATGTGCGTCGTGTCCGAGGAACTGTCACGCGGCTATATCGGCGTGGGCTCTCTTGGTACGCGCTCCGAAATCGCGGCCGAGCTGATAATCGCGGGCGGCACCGATGAACAAAAAGCCAACTGGCTGCCAAAACTGGCCAGCGCCGAAATTCTGCCGACCGCAGTTTTCACCGAACCAAACACCGGCTCGGATCTGGGCAGCCTGCGTGCACGTGCGGTCAAGAACGCGGACGGTGACTATGAAATCACCGGCAACAAAACCTGGATCACCCACGCGGCGCGGACCCATGTGATGACGCTGCTGGCCCGGACCAACCCGGACACCACCGATCACCGCGGTCTGTCCATGTTCCTTGCGGAGAAGACGCCGGGCACAGATGAGAACCCTTTCCCCACCCCCGGCATGACCGGCGGTGAGATCGAAGTTTTGGGCTATCGCGGCATGAAGGAATACGAGCTGGGCTTTGACGGTTTCAAAGTCAAAGGTGAAAACCTGCTGGGCGGTGAAGAAGGCAAAGGCTTTAAACAGCTTATGGAAACCTTCGAAAGCGCACGCATTCAGACCGCCGCCCGCGCCATTGGGGTCGCCCAAAGCGCGCTGGATATCGCGATGCAATACGCGCAGGATCGTAAGCAATTTGGCAAGTCGCTGATCAACTTCCCCCGCGTGTCCGGCAAACTGGCCATGATGGCGGTCGAAATCATGATCGCACGTCAGCTGACATATTTCTCGGCCTGGGAAAAAGACCACGGTCATCGCTGCGACCTTGAGGCCGGTATGGCCAAGCTGCTTGGCGCTCGTGTGGCCTGGGCTGCGGCTGACAACGGCCTGCAGATCCATGGCGGCAACGGGTTCGCTCTGGAATACAAAATCAGCCGCGTTCTGTGTGACGCGCGCATTCTAAATATTTTTGAAGGGGCTGCCGAAATTCAGGCACAGGTTATTGCACGGCGTTTGCTGGGCTAACCGGAATTAGGTATCCCGTTTCCCCAACTAGACCCGGCCTTGCGCCGGGTCATTTTCTTTATTCCGTACCCCAGTTTGAAATTCATGCCATCCGATCTGTGACCAGATAGAGACCTTTTCTGATCCTTGACCGAAAAAACTTCCCCCTTTGCTTTTTGTTGAAACCCCTTTAGGGCACGCTGCGACCCAGACCGGGCCCAAGGATGGTGATGACAGAATGACCCGACTATTATTTGCGCTTTGGGCGACCGTTGCAGCCCTGATACTGGGCGGATGCGCCACAACCCAACCTGTGGCGGGCTACACCGAGATGGACGAGCTGGCACTGGCGATCGAAAACCTTGGCCCCCAAGTCGATCCCGCCGAGGCGCAAAAGGCCGCCAACATCGCCTACACCTATTCGCAGCAACTGAAGCGGGATTGGAACGTCACAGACCCGGCGATTATCCACAACGCCAAGGTCATCAACGGGTTCCGGGAAAAGGGGTTGTGCAACGACTGGGCACAAGCCATGAGTCGCCGCCTGCAGAAGGAAAACTTCCGCACTTTGGACATCCACTGGGCCACCTCGCCGCCAACCGCATTCCGGATCATCCACCACTCGGCAGCAATCAGCGCCAAGGGGGATGCAATGAAGGACGGCATCATCCTTGACCCATGGCGCAACAGCGGTGCGTTGTTTTGGGATCAGGTAAGCGAGGACACCAGATACAACTGGAGGCCACGCCTGGACGTTCGCGAAGAACTTATCAGCGGTGAGATCCCCTACTAAGCTGGCTTCGCCGGTTCCCTCGGCACCAGTAAGAAAGTAAGACACCCGTATGATACGCCTGATCCTGACACTGCCCCTGATTGCCTTGTTTCAGTGCGACAGGGACGAATCCGTTGCGGCCTATGGCGCTGCAGACCAGACTTGGGTGCTGCAGGAAATTGACGGGCAGCCTTTCGAGGCCAGCGCCTTGTTGCAGTTCCCCGAAGAGGGCAAGATCACGGGTAACGCCCCGTGCAACAGCTATAGCGGCACCCTGAACGCGCCCTACCCCTGGTTCGAGATTATGGACCTGACCGCAACACGCGCGGCCTGTGCCGGGCTTGTGGCCGAAGGGTTCTATTTCGCTGCGCTGATTGCGATGACGCAGTCCGAAGTATCAGGCGACCTGCTGATACTACGCAATGATGACGGGCACGAGATGGTGTTCAAAGCCGCCGAGTGAACTGATCCACAAATCTTGCCCGCGCATCCGGCAAGGGGTTATGCCCCAGGGACGGGGCTAGATGGTGCTCCAGAAAGTAACCGGTGGTCTTAAACCCTGCGGCAATCTCAGCGTCCGGTGCTTGACCTTCACCGCGCAGACAGGGTGGCAGGGGCAACAGCTTATCTGCCCATTCACCGGCACCCTTGGCACTGACGGCACGGCCGGTCTTGGGTGAGACATAGACCAACCCATCAGCCGCCCCGGTCACAGCACAGGCCGACAGGTCCAGGCCAAAGCCCAGTTCGTCAAGCAACGCCAATTCCCAGCGTAGATAAGCCAGCGGCCAGATTTCGTCCTGCCCCAGCAGATCCAACAACTGTTCGGTCTGTTTGTAGATTGCAGGATGCGGTTCACGTTCTGGCAGGCAAAAAGACAACAGCGCAACGGACGCGTTCAATCCTGCCAACGCCATCCGACCCGAAAACGCCGCTGCTGCGCGGGAGCGCAAAGGTTCAACCTGAAATGTGCCAAGGTGTTCTTCCAACCGCGCCCGCCACAAAACATCCAGTTGCGCACCGGGTTGCAGGATCGGAGCGATCTTGCGGCTGGTGCCACCGCGCACGACGCCTGCATGACGACCGTGGCCCTCGGTGAAGACCTCGATAATCGCCGCTGTCTCGCCATGGCCGCGAGAGGTCAGAAGTATGCCGTGATCACGCCAGTCCAATTGGGCCTCCGCACTGTTTACCTTGCTCAACTTGACCCGGCATTGCGGGCAGCCGCAACCGCGAATGCTTGACTTGCGGGCATTCCTATACTTAATTAACAATATTGTTAAACAAGGGGCCAGATCATGCGAGGCATCACAATCTCATACCGGTATGACGGTGATGAGGCCGAATGGCAGACCACTATCCGCACCTTTATCGAGGCAATCGACGCCGATCCTGAGGCGGCCGGAAAATTCACCTATCAGGTTGCGGTCGCTGATGACGGAAAGTCCCGGGTTCATTGGGGCCGCTGGGACAGCGCCGAGACATTGGCTCACGTGCAGTCGCAACCCTATTTTCAGGCCTTCGCACCCAAAGTAAAGCAATTCGCCGGTGATACATTGACCACCACCGGGCACGATATCACGCTTAAAAGCAGCGGTTGGTGACGTCTTAGCACCGGACTGTGGCGGCCGGTCAAAACGTTAAACCGGCGTGGATCAGGATGCCCAGGACCATCAGGAGGTTCAGCACCATCGAAATACCGTTGCCCAAATAGATGGGCAACTTGCCGACCACCAACCCGTAGGCAAACCATAGGAATGACAGCGCAGCATAGAGCGACCAAGACAGCAGAGACTGGCCGGTCGCGTGTTGCGAATGCGTGAAGTACAGCTTGATCAGCTGCGGCAACGTGGCAAAAGGGCCGACAACGCCAATGAAGACCATAAAGCCCTCAAACCGCTGCATCCAATGCCCAAATTCTGATTTTTCAAGCTTTTCAGCGAGTGTTTCGGCCACACACACCCCCATAATTTGTTCAAACGGTACGGCGATCCTCACCGATATAGTATAGGGTAAAATAAACGTTTTGACCCGAGTGACCAAGACCCATTGAACCGCGGGCTAGTCCAACCCCTCTTCACCCAACAGATGCCGGCCTTGCCGGTCTTCGACTTCAATCACCCAGAGGTCCGGATCAAAACTGCGTTGCCGGGTGATGGCGTCGTCAACCTCTGCTTCGACGCCGGAGGAAAGCTCGACCCATTTGCGTTCACCGCTCATCAGATCAAAGCTGCGTTGGAACGCCACGGCGTGCCCGTCCAGAGTGTTCAATTTGACAAGCACTGCACCCGCCGTATCGTCGCCATGGGCTACGACAAACGCCGGGATTTCCTGAAAACGCAGCCGCGCCAGATAGGCGTGGACCCAGAAATCAGCCGTCAGGCGAGTCATGCATTACCGTCTTTGAAATCCAGACCCATTTCCGAGTAACGCTCGGATTCCTCGAGCCAGTTCGGACGCACTTTGACCTGCAGAAACAGATGTATCTTACGGTCCAGGAACTCTTCCAGTTCCGCCCGCGCGGCCTGGCTGACCGCTTTGATCGTCTCGCCCTTTTTGCCTAGCACGATGCCCTTGTGACCATCGCGCATGACATAGATGATCTGGTCGATCTTGGCAGAGCCGTCTTTGCGCTCTTCCCAGTTTTCGGTCTCGACCGTCAGCTGATAGGGCAACTCCTGATGCAGGCGCAGGGTCAGTTTCTCGCGCGTCATCTCAGCCGCGATCATGCGCAGGGGCAGATCGGCGATCTGATCTTCGGGATACAGCCACGGGCTTTCGGGCAATTCCGCAGCCAGCCATTTGCGTAGATCCTCAACGCCATAGCCCTTTTCGGCGGAAATCATAAAGGTTTCGGAAAACGGGTAGCGTGCGTTCAGGTCACTTGTTAGGGCCAGCAGCACCTCAGACTGGACCTTGTCGATCTTGTTGATCGCCAGCGCAACCTTTCGGCCCTGCCCGATCTCTTCCAGACCTTCGAGGATACGTTCTACCCCTTCGGTGATGCCGCGATGCGCCTCGATCATCAGAACGACGACATCTGCATCCGCCGCTCCGCCCCAGGCCGCGGCAACCATGGCGCGATCCAAACGACGACGCGGTTTGAACAGGCCGGGTGTGTCTACAAAGACCAGCTGCGCATCGCCTTCCATTGCCACACCGCGAATGCGGGTACGGGTCGTCTGAACCTTATGCGTCACGATCGAAACCTTGGCCCCGACCATGCGGTTCAGCAGGGTGGATTTGCCTGCGTTGGGCTCTCCGATCAGGGCGATAAATCCGGCGCGTGTGGTCATGTGTCTGGCGTTCCTGGTTGCAAGTGCGCACCCCTATAGCAGAAAGGCCGCGCGGGCCAGAGGGATTTGTCGCATTGCGGTCATGCAAAATCGGTGGCACGCCTAATCCAGGCCGCGCCAAATCCAGCCAGGCGACCATCGGAAAATGAGGCAAGACATGAAACGTCGCGAGTTTCTTTTGGGCAGCGGGGCCGCTGCCGGCGCGCTGGGTCTGGGCGGTTTCGGGTTGGCGCAAGGCACGCCGGAGTTGACCATTCAACCAGCAAGCTTTGCCCTGCGGGATACGGTGACGACCGGAATGGTCAGCCTGTCCTCTAACGCACCGCCGCCGGTATTGTACGGCAAGCAAGGGGAAGTGATGTGGCTGCCCGTGCGCAATACCCTGTCGGAATACACGGCAATGCACTGGCACGGGATGCGGATCGCGAACAACATGGACGGGGTGCCTTACCTGACCCAAATGCCATTGGGTGAAGGTGAGGCCTTCACCTATGAATTCACTCCGCCCGATGCAGGCACCTACTGGTATCATCCACATTGCATGACGATGGAGCAGATGACCCACGGCCTGACGGGCGTCATGGTCATTGCCGAACCCGAAAACCCCGGTTTTGACAGCGAACAGGTGATCAACCTGCGCGATTTTCGGCTGGACGATGATGGTGCGTTTTTACCCGCCTATACCCAGCGCGGCGCCGCACGGGCCGGGACCTTTGGCAATGTCCACACTGCCAATTGGCTGCAAGGGCCTATCTACGATCACGCCGCAGGCAGTCTGGTGCGACTGCGGGTGGTGAATACGGACACAACGCGCATCTACAAATTACATCTTGAGGGTGGCGATGCGCGGATCATCGCGTGGGATGGCCATCCGCTTGAGATCAGCATTCCAATGCCCAGCGCAGATGAGCCACTTCTGGTGGGACCAGGTCAGCGCGTGGATTTTGCGGTTGCAATGCCCGGCGACGAAGGGAGCAACGTTGCGCTGATGGCCAAACTGCCCGGTCAGCCGCACAGACCTATGGCACAGCTGCGCGCGATTGGATCATCGGCGGCACGGGACCTGCAAGAATTGCGCCCTCTGCCATTAAACCCGGTGTCCAAACCCGATCTGACCAACGCCGAGCTGCACGAGTTTGTTTTTGGTTGGACCCCCGAAGGAGGTCAGCCCAACAATGGATCCTGCGGCTCGCTGGGGTATAACTTCTGGTCCATCAATCGCAAACCATGGCCCGGTGACGCGGCAAAGGGTGTCGGTCCGCTCGCAACGCTGGAAATGGGCAAAACCTATGTCTTGCGACTGCGAAATGAATCCCCGAACCTGCACCCGATCCACCTGCACGGGCTGGCGTTTGTCCCGCTACGGTCGAACCTGCGACAACTGCCGCCCCTGATGACCGACACGATGCTGCTGCTGAAGGACGAGGTGGCCGAGATCGCGCTGGTCGCCGATAACCCGGGCGACTGGGCATTTCACTGTCATGTCATAGAGCACCAGAAGACCGGGCTAACAGGATTTATCCGAGTGGTATGAGGGGCGCACTAGACGCCCCCCTTTGACTCATCCGTTCTGACGTTCGATCAGGCGCAGAACGGCAACCATGACGATCCCGTAAAAAACATGCCCGATCAACGCGACCCAGGTGATCGCCGAGAAGTTCAGGAAAGTCGGCAATCCGGACAAGGTGGTGATCCCGCCCAGGGCAAAAACCCAAAGGCCAAACCCATAGATGGCCGAGGCGACGAACATATGAACCGGGCCAAGGACCTTAACCCAGATCGGCTTGAAGATCAGAAACCACCCCATCGGGTAGGCAATCAGACCCACAAGGTAGAAATGCACGAAGAAACCAAGGAAGGCATTGCTGGGCAAGCCGAGACTGGCCAGCAGGCTTTGGGCCAGTCCTTCGGGCGACAGATTGGCCCAGCCGATGCCGGGGCTGACAACCTGCCCCCAGAAATCGAAGGCGATCGTGGCGATAAAACCGGCGATGAACAAAAAGCCGATATTCACGGTAGTCAGTTTTGCGTTTTGCATGGAAATGCCTCAACTCATTGTATCAATTTCGCTTTGCTCGCTTGTTCTTAGACATGCGCCAAAGCGGATGATGTTCAGATACGACTGCGACCCGAGGTCTGCCATAGGCCTCAAGTTAGATTGAGAATTGTGACATGTTCGGGCTGTCGAGGGTTGCTATTTCAACTGATCCAGTAGCGCCTTTGCGGCGGCTTGTTCCGCCTGACGTTTCGACCCCGCCGTTGCCTGCGCTTCGGTCCCGTCCTGCAACCGAGCCGCAATAGTAAACACCGGGGCGTGATCGGGGCCGCTGCGCTTGACCTCGACGTAAGCGGGCGGCTTTTGCCCGCGCGCCTGCGCCCATTCCTGAAGCGAGGTTTTGGCGTCGCGCGCATCCGCTTCAACGTTGTGGACGCGATCCCCCCACAGTCGCAGGATGACGTCGCGCGCGGCCTCGAAACCGGCATCGCGATAGATTGCGGCGATTACAGCCTCCATCGCATCACCCAGCAAGGCCTGTTTGCGGCGCCCGCCTGACAGCATCTCGGACCGGCCCAGTTTCAGCACCACGCCAAGATCGATCTGCCGGGCCACATCAGCGCAGGCCTCTTTGCGGACCAACGCGTTGAACCGAGGAGCCAACTGCCCTTCTGATGCTTTTTTGTCGGCCTCCAACAGCGCGGTGGCCATGACAAGACCCAAAACCCGATCGCCCAGAAACTCCAACCGCTGATTGTCAGGTCGTGTCGAGGACGAGACCGATCCATGGGTCAGGGCGCGCACCAGCAGTTCAGGGTTCGAGAATTCGTACCCCAGACGCTGCTGGAACGCCTTTATCTCGGTTGAAAGCTTCAATTGACCGCCTTGAAGAAGCGATCCCCGCGCCACGTCCAGAAGAACAGCATCGACCGGCCAGCGGATGAGAACAGGATGCGATCAGCCCGCCCGATCAGGTCTTCGTAAGGCACATAGCCGACGCCGCCTGCGGATTGCGGCACGCGACTGTCGCTGGAGTTGTCGCGGTTGTCACCCATGAAAAAGTAATGGCCTTCGGGAACCGTGTAGATGCCGGTATTGTCAGCCGCCTGATTGCCGATGTTCAGCACTTCGTAAGACACACCGTTTGGCAGTGTTTCGATCATACGCGATTTTTCGCAGACACCGCCAAAGCCGACAGGACCGTTTTCGCAGCGCGGGCGCAGACCTTGCGAGCCTTGTGGTTCGGCGACTTCGGTGAATACACCATCGGGTTCTTGTTGCACTGGCGTACCGTTCAGAATGATCTGACCGTCCCGTACTTGAATACGGTCCCCGGGCAGACCGATCAGACGTTTGATGTAATCGCGGCCGCTGACCGGGTGGCGGAAAACAATGACGTCACCGCGTTCGGGGTCGCCGCCCCAGATACGAGTGTTTTCATCGCTCTGCATCCAGCCGCAGAGATCTTCGGCGTCAACATTCAGGCCGACGCTTGGGATGATCAGGCTGGGGCAAGACGCGTAGGAATAACCGTAAGACATTTTGTTGACGAACAGGAAATCCCCGATCAACAAGGTGGGCTTCATCGAACCCGACGGAATCCAGAATGGCTGGAACAGGATCGTGCGGAAGACGCCCGCGATCAGCAGGGCATAGACGATGGTTTTGATCGTCTCCCAAACGGCGTTACCTGTTTTGGCTTCCTCGGCCATACTGCTCTCCGGTCGTTTATTCGTTGGGGTGCTACATGCGGGTCGGTTGGGGGCAAGTCAAGACTGCGCAGGCGCATCGTGAAGCGGACGCGCCTCGATCACCACGAATGCCTGTGCCCAAGGGTGATCGTCGGTCAGGGTGACGTGGATAATCGCCTCATACCCTTCGGGCGTCATCTCTTTCAGCCGATCTGCCGCCCACCCCGTGACATGCATCACAGGCTGACCCGTGCGCAGATTGGTCACCGACATGTCCTTCCAGGCGATGCCCATGGCCAAACCGGTGCCCAGCGCCTTGGAACAAGCCTCTTTCGCGGCCCAGCGTTTGGCGTATGTTCCCGCAACATCAGCGCGACGTTCCGCTTTGCTCTGTTCGATTTCGGTGAAGACACGATTGCGGAACCGATCTCCGAACCGATCCAATGTGCCCTGAATGCGGTCGATATTTGCAAGATCTGTGCCGATGCCGAGTATCATGACAGCCGCACAGTCAAAATCTTGTAACTCGCGACCCCAAAGAACCCGGCAAAGGCGAAGTCGAACCACCGGCGAGCGCGGCGGTAGGCCTGCACCATACGCTCGGAGGAAAAGAGGAAGGCGTAGCCGATGAAGATCAACAACGATCCTGCGTAAAGCATGGCGAAATAGCCCAGCAACATCGAAAGGCTGGCATCATTCGGGGCGACGATGGCATAGATCGAGCCCCAGCTCAGGATCGCCTTGGGGTTGGTCAGGTGGATAGCTGCGCCCTTTGCAAAGATTGTGCGTAGTGAGCCGGCCACCGGGTTGCCGATAGCAACTTCATCAGACGTCAGTGCCCGGCGCAGCGCTTTGAACGCCAACCAACCCAGATAGGCCACACCAACATAGCGGATGACCTCGAACACCCAGACATTGGCCAGCATGATTGCTGATAGGCCCAGCGCTGCGGCGATGCCCCAAGCGGCAGAGCCTGCGCAAATGCCCAAGGCAAAGACCAGGCCGGCGCGGCGACCTTCGTTCATTGCCGTTCCGGCAATCCCCATTGTTGCAGGCCCCGGAGAGCCACCGGCCATCAGCCAGGCAAACCAGATCGCAACAAATCCGGGTGTGATCATCCGCGCGCCTCATCCATTAGACGCCGCATCTCGGCCATGGCAGGCGTGAGGCCGCGAAAGATCGCCTCGCCAATAAGGAAGTGGCCGATATTCAGCTCGCGCACTTCGGGGAATGCCGCGATCGGTTGTACGGTGTCATAGGTCAGGCCGTGACCCGCGTGCACCTCAAGGCCCAATGAATGGGCAAAAGCGGACATTTCGCGCAGAGCTTCCAACTCACTGTTGGCCTTGTCCGCGTGGCCTTCGGCCATGGCATCGCAATAGGCACCGGTGTGCAGCTCGATCACTTCGGCGCCGATACGGTGCGCGGCCTCGATCTGGCGCTGATCAGCAGCGATAAAGATCGACACACGACACCCGGCATCACGCAGCGGCGCGATAAAATGAGCCAGCTTGTTTTCCTCGCGCGCGACCTCCAGCCCGCCTTCGGTGGTGCGTTCTTCGCGCTTTTCAGGGACGATGCAAACGGCATGCGGCTTATGGCGCAAAGCAATTTTCTGCATCTCAGGCGTCGCAGCCATCTCAAAGTTCAACGGCACCGACAGGACCTCCATCAGGCCATCGATATCGGCGTCCGAGATATGGCGACGGTCTTCGCGCAGATGCGCGGTAATCCCGTCAGCCCCAGCCTCTTCTGCCAACTTGGCGGCACGCAGCGGATCAGGATAGGCCCCGCCCCGCGCGTTGCGAACTGTGGCCACGTGGTCGATATTCACGCCAAGACGCAGGTGGTTGTCAGACATCGCTCGAATCCTTCTTAAGGCCCTGATCTGAACCTAGGGCATTCATCAATGGAACGGCAGGCTTTGTTTCGGCCAAGCGTTTGATTTCGTCAAACTTTGCCTTGATCTTGTCGCGACGGCGTTGCTGATAGGTGCGGATCAGCGGCAAACTGAGATAGGAGCAGATTACACCCGCCAAAATGCCCGGAAGAACGCCGCCAATCATGTAGGGAAAGAACACTTCGTTATAGAAGATGCTGAGCCCATGCCAGTCCGCGACACGATCGGTGAACATGGCAATAAAATTGTTCTTCAGATCACCCATTGCATCTGTGAACTTGCCCATCAGCCCATGTGTATCACCCTTGTGGAATTTGGTTCCCAGCAGGAAATGCCCGGTCTGCAGGCAAACCACGCCGATTGGCACATAGGTGAGTGGGTTGCCGAAGAATGTTCCACTCAGAGCCGCCAGAATATTGCCGTTCAGCAGCCGCGCCACCACAGCAGCGACAAGAAAATGCAATCCGTAGAACGGAGTGAATGAGGCAAAGACGCCTGCACCGATGCCACGCGCAATGCGCTCGGGGGAATCCGGCAGCCTACGAACACGATGCTTGACGTAGTGAAAGGCCCGCGTCCATCCACCACGGGGATAGACGAATTCAGACGCGATCTGGACAGGCGAGCGTCGGTCTCGGCGCTTAAATACCACTCCTGATCACCCCTTCTCAGCCAGCCGCAACTGCGGTTTTTGCCCTGTCCCGATACCGCTCCACTGCCGCCACGTCGCTTTCGGCCTCGAGCATCAGCATGAGCGAATGCAGCTGCTCCAGGTCACGCAGTTCGACATTGATCAGCAAGCGGTAAAAATCCGGTTTGCGGTCGACGAATTCGAGGTTCGAGATATTGGCCTTTTTCTCGCCGATCAACGTGCAAATGCGTCCCAGAACACCGGCATCGTTACCAATGGTCATATCCAGCGTCGCACCATAGACAGCCGGGTGCGTTCCCGAGTGCCAGTGCAAATCGACCCAGCGATCAGGTTCGCTTTCGAATTCGGATAGGCGGTCGCAGTCGATCGCATGCACGACAACACCTTTGCCGCGATAGGTTATGCCGACGATGCGTTCGCCCGGCAAAGGCTGGCAACAGGGGGCGCGGTCGAATTTTTGGCCGGGCTCAAGGCCGATCACCGCGCGGCGCGGGGAAATGGCATCCCCCTCATCCTGGGTCAGTTCAGGATACACGGCACTGACCACATCATGCGCCGTCAGCTCGGCGCTGCCGAGACGCGCTAACAATTCGTGACGATCCTTCAGGCGCAGGTGTTTCGCCGCGGTATCAAGCGCCTTGTCGGTTGCCTTTCGACCGACATGTTCGAAACCGGAACGCGCAAGTTCCTTGCCCAGCTTGATGAACCGCTCGCGGTCGACCTCGCGCAGCGCACGCCGAATGGCGGTCCGGGCCTTGCCGGTCACCGCAATCTCAAGCCACGTTACCTGAGGCGTCTGGCCGTCAGCGGTAATTACATCCACCGACTGACCATTCTTGATCCGCGTCCACAGTGGCACACGGATGCCGTCCACCTTGGCGCCAACACAGGCATGTCCAATGCGCGTATGGATCGCATAGGCGAAATCAATCGGCGTAGCCCCGCGCGGCAGCTTGACAACATCGCCCTTGGGCGTGAAGCAAAACACCTGGTCCGAGTACATTTCCAGTTTGACCGCTTCGAGGAAATCTTCGTGATCTTCCTCACTGTCGAACTGTTCAGTCAGGTTCGCAATCCACTTGGCCGGATCAACGGCAAATGGGTTTTCCGAGCGGACACCGTCGCGGTACGACCAATGCGCTGCAACGCCGGTTTCTGCCACATCATGCATCTGACGGGTGCGGATCTGAACCTCGACCCGTTTCCCGTCGCGGCCGGAAACTGTTGTGTGGATCGAGCGATAACCGTTCGATTTCGGCTGGCTGATATAATCCTTGAACCGACCCGGCACCGCGCGCCAGCGCTGGTGAATGGCACCCAGCGTCCGGTAACAATCTTCCTCGGACCGGGTAATGATGCGAAAACCGTAGATGTCGGACAGGCGCGAAAAGCCCTGATCCTTTTCCTGCATCTTACGCCAGATCGAATAAGGCTTTTTGGCGCGACCAAACACTTCGGCTTCGATGCCCGCCTTTTCCAGCTCGTGCCGCATGTCGCCGGTGATCCGGTGAATCACGTCGCCGGTTTCACGTTGCAAGGTGATAAAGCGGCGAATGATCGACTGGCGACCTTCGGAATTCAGAACGCGGAAAGCAAGATCCTCAAGCTCTTCGCGCATCCACTGCATACCCATGCGACCCGCGAGCGGCGCATAAATATCCATCGTCTCGCGTGCCTTCTGCACCTGCTTTTCCGGGCGCATTGCCTTGATCGTGCGCATGTTGTGCAGACGGTCAGCGAGCTTGACCAGAATAACCCGCAGATCCTTGGACATGGCCATGAACAGCTTACGGAAGTTCTCGGCCTGTTTGGTTTCGCGGCTGGACAGTTGCAGGTTGGTCAGTTTGGTGACGCCGTCGACCAGCTTGGCAACCTCTTCCCCGAACAGTTCGGACACTTTGCCATAATTGGCTTTGGTGTCTTCGATCGTGTCATGCAGCAACGCTGTAATGATCGTCGCATCATCCAGGCGCTGTTCGGTCAGGATGGCGGCCACGGCAACGGGATGTGTGAAATAGGGTTCGCCTGAATGGCGGAACTGACCGTCATGCATCTGCTTTCCGAACTCATAGGCTCGGGCGATGCGGTCAGCATTTGTCTTGGGGTTGTAGTTGCGGACCAGCGCAATCAAGTCGTCTGCAGAAATCATCCGGTCCGCACCTTCATCTTTGGGGCTTACCCCTGGCCTTGAGCCTCCATCAGAGCGCGCAGCAGCTTCTCTTCCGACATATCGTCATCGGCCGGTTTGTCCGATTCCGCACCCATCAGCAGAGCCATCTGATCTTCTTCCGGCTCATCGACCTCAATCTGGGTCTGGTTGGCCTCGATCAGGCGCTCGCGCAGTTCATCCGCGCTTTGGGTTTCGTCCGCAATCTCGCGCAGCGACACGACGGGATTCTTGTCATTGTCACGGTCGACGGTGATCGGGCCGCCGGCAGAAATCTCGCGCGCACGATGGGCGGCAAGCATCACCAGTTCAAACCGGTTAGGAACCTTGTCTACGCAATCTTCAACCGTCACGCGGGCCATGGGGCGCTCTCCGTTACTGAATCCATGTCAGGAAGAGGTTTATCTAAGGGCGAATCCCCGCCTTGACAAGCAAGAAATGCTGCAAATGCACCGTTCACACAGCCGTGACTGCCGCAATATCCGACGCGGGCAGGTCTGCCAGCATTTCGGTTACCGTCCGGCCCAGCACCGGATGCCGCCAATCCGGGGCGACGTCCGCCATCGGAACAAGGACGAAAGCACGATCCTGCAGGCGCGGATGTGGAATAATCAGCCGGTCCGGCGCCTTTTGCGTCTGCTCCTGTGCTGGCAGGGTCAGCCAGCTGTCAAATTCGGTGCGATCTGGCAGAACCAGATCATCATAGCAGACCAGATCCAGATCCAGCGTTCGCATACCCCATCGCTGCACCCTTTCGCGCCCAAACTGATGCTCAATCTGGTGAAGCAGGTGCAACAAATCGGTCGGCGTCCTGTCCGTTTCGATCAAAGCAGCCGCATTGACGTAGTCAGGCCCGGCACCTGCCGGGAAGCACGGGGTCTCAAAAAAACGGCTGACGGCACGAATCACCACCCCGTGACGCAAGATCGCGTCAAGTGCGCTTTGAAGTGTCACCTTGGGGCCAATACCTCTCAATTTGAGATTTGCTCCCAGCGCGATAACCGCTTTTGACATAGATTTGTACGTTCCATTCACTATATTCGGCGAATTGCATACTTGCGATACGACCGAAATGGCCTAATTATAGAAGATCAGCGCGCCGCCTATTTTTCAAATACCCACTCACGTAACACCACGGCGCTCTGTATTGTACCGGAAGGACCTATTTATGTTCTATAAAGACGAACGGCTAGCGCTGTTCATCGACGGCTCGAATCTTTATGCAGCCGCAAAAGCACTGGGGTTTGACATCGACTACAAATTGCTGCGCCAGGAGTTTATGCGCCGCGGCAAGATGCTTCGGGCTTTTTACTATACGGCGCTATTGGAAAACGACGAGTATTCCCCGATCCGCCCCTTGGTTGACTGGCTGCATTACAACGGCTTCACCATGGTGACAAAACCGGCGAAGGAATACACCGACAGCATGGGGCGTCGGAAAGTCAAAGGTAACATGGACATCGAACTGACAGTCGACGCTATGGAACTGGCACCACGTGTCGATCATATTGTGCTGTTTTCGGGCGATGGGGATTTTCGCCCGTTGATTGCCAGCCTGCAGCGTCAGGGCGTGCGCGTTTCGGTGGTTTCGACCATCCGCAGCCAGCCGCCGATGATCTCGGACGAGTTGCGCCGCCAGGCCGACAACTTCATCGAGCTTGAGGACCTGCGCGACGTGATCGGGCGGCCTCCGCGTGAAATGCCCATGGAGCCACGCAGCGTTGCTGCGGGTGGACAGTAAGACCGGGCCACTCACCAAACCCGGGGGAAGAAATTAGCGCGGTCAGGCTGTACCAACCTGACCGCGCTTCTTTAACTAAAAGCAGGTACTGAAACACCTGCTGGCTAGCAGTGATTCATGTCATATCAATGACAATGTCCTGTCTGGACCATAGCCGGGAAAAGACTTACCTGTGGCCTATGGAGACCAAGACATGACCAAGCCGCCCCTTACCCTATACCTCGCCGCGCCGCGCGGGTTCTGCGCCGGTGTCGACCGGGCGATCAAGATCGTTGAAATGGCGCTGCAGAAATGGGGTGCCCCGGTGTATGTGCGGCATGAAATTGTGCACAACAAATTCGTCGTAGATGGTCTGCGCGCCAAGGGGGCCGTTTTTATCGAAGAGCTGGACGAGTGTCCTAACGACCGACCCGTTATTTTTTCAGCGCATGGCGTACCGAAATCCGTTCCCGCGTCGGCGGCCCAGCGCGAGATGATCTATGTCGATGCCACCTGCCCGCTGGTCTCCAAGGTTCATGTGGAGGCTCAGCGCCATGCTGAGGCCGGATTGCAGATGATCATGATCGGGCACAAGGGCCATCCGGAAACCATCGGCACCATGGGCCAGTTGCCCGACGGCGAAGTGCTGCTGGTTGAAACCGTCGATGACGTGGCCTCGGTTCAGGTACGCAATCCGGAAAAGCTGGCATTTGTCACCCAGACGACGCTTTCGGTGGATGACACCAAGGATATTATCGCAGCCCTCCAAGTCCGGTTCCCGGCCATCGTTGGCCCGCATAAGGAAGACATCTGCTACGCCACCACCAACCGGCAAGAGGCCGTCAAAGCCGTGGCTCCAAAATCGGATGCTTTGCTTGTTGTTGGCGCACCGAACTCTTCGAACTCACGCCGACTGGTCGAGGTTGCGGCCCGCGCCGGGTGCAACTATGCGCAATTGGTGCAGCGCGCCCACGATATCGACTGGCGGGCGCTGGAAGGCATCTCAACCATCGCCATTACCGCAGGCGCTTCAGCACCCGAAGTGCTGGTGAATGAGGTGATTGACGCTTTCGACACCCACTATGACGTGACGGTTGAACTGGTCGAAACCGCCGTCGAAAATGTCGAATTCAAAGTGCCCCGCGTCCTGAGGCAAACCGCATGAGAGGCGTCCCCAGGGCGCCGTTGGTTCTGGCGCTGGCGGGGTTGATCCCGTTCATTTGGGGCGCGCTGACCTCCTTGAACGGCGATTTGCAGGATTGGGGCAGGCAAGAGCTTGGGTCGCGGTTCGTCGGACCGTATATTCAACTGTTCTACGGCTCTGTGATTTTAAGTTTTATGTCCGGTGTTCTGTGGGGGTTCGCCACCAAGACCTCGGGCAGTAAGGCAGCGACATGCTATGTGCTGTCAGTCCTCCCGGCGCTTTGGGCGTTTTTCATGACCGGCGGTGGACCTGTTGAGGCGGGCATCAACCTAATGTACGGCTTCGCCGGTTTGCTGATGTTGGATGCGATATTTGCATATTGGCGGCTGACCCCAACATGGTGGCTGAGGCTGCGCGTTCTGCTGACAGCCATCGTCCTGATATGCCTTGCCGTAGGAGTGTACCTGTGACCGACCGCAAGACAATTGACGCCTACACCACACGTGTTGCCGAGTACCTGAGCGTCCCATTGCCGCCCGAACAGATCGAGGCCCGCATGGCCTTTGCCGAAGCGGTTGCGCCGGGCGGCTATGTGCTTGACCTCGGCTCAGGCCCCGGGGCGGACAGTATGTTCTTCATGCGTGAGGGGCTGCGGGTACGGGCATTGGATGCGACGCCGGCCTTTGTGGAACACGCCCGCGAAAATGGCGTGGATGCGCATGTCGGTACATTTGACGATGTGACCGAAACGGCCACGTTTGACGGCATCTATGCCAGCTTTTCGCTGCTACATGCGCCGCGCAAGGATTTCCCGCGCCATTTGGCGGCCATCCACCGGGCACTCAAGCCTGAGAGTATCTTTTTCCTTGGTCTGAAACTGGGAACCGGTGAACACCGCGACGACATTGATCGCTATTACACCTATTTCTCACAGACCGAGATCGAAGAGGCTCTGGCGAAGGCGGGGTTCACAATTGACCGGATCACAACTGGCGTGGGCAAAGGCCTGGCTGGATCTTATGACGGTTTTATTCTGGTGATCGCCCATGCCTGAGTTGTTTGCCTATACCGATGGTGCCTGTTCGGGCAATCCTGGTCCCGGGGGCTGGGGTGTGTTGATGCGCGCAATGGATGGCGAGAAAGTCCTGAAAGAACGCGAGCTGAACGGCGGCGAAGCTGAGACCACCAACAATCGTATGGAATTGCTGGCCGCGATCAGCGCGCTGGAAACCCTGGAGCGGGCCTCGAAGATCACTGTGGTGACCGACAGCGCCTATGTAAAAAATGGCGTGACCGGCTGGATTTTCGGCTGGAAACGCAACGGCTGGAAGACCTCGAACAAGAAACCGGTCAAGAATGTCGATCTGTGGCAGCGACTGGATGAGGCACAGGCCCGCCATGACGTGACCTGGGAATGGGTCAAAGGCCATGCTGGCCATCCCGAAAACGAAAAAGCCGACGAGCTGGCCCGCGCGGGCATGGCCCCGTTCAAACCAAAAAAGGCGCAAACGTGAGCGGTCTGGCACTGCTCGACTATGCCTCAGTTCTGGTTTTTGCCCTGACGGGTGCATTGGTGGCCAGCCGGGCACAGCTGGATTTGGTGGGTTTTGCCTTTATGGCCTGCCTGACTGCTGTGGGCGGCGGAACCGTCCGCGACCTGCTGCTGGACCGGCACCCGGTGTTCTGGGTTGGTCAACCGGACTATATCCTGATCGCCACAGCGGCTGCCGTGGTGGTGTTTTTCACAGCCCATTTGGTCGAAAGCCGATACAACTTGCTGGTCTGGCTGGACAGTTTCGCTCTGTCGATTGCCGCGGCAGCAGGTGCTGGCGCAGCCTTGTCTCTGAACCAATCCGGTGTCATCGTTGTGCTGATGGGCGTCACAACGGGCTGCCTTGGCGGCCTGATGCGGGACGTGGTCTGCAACGAAGTGCCACTGGTCCTGAAACAGGGTGAGCTCTACGTCTCTTGCGCGTTTGCCGGGGCTTTTGCCGCTGTGATTGCGACCCAACTTGGTTTCGACGAGCTGGCCACACTGGCCGCATGTGCGTTGATCTGCTGGGCATTGCGGGCGGGATCATTGGTGTTTGGCTGGCGGCTTCCGGTTTACAAGGCGCGCCCGCCGCGGCAATAAATGGGTGCAAAATGTTCGATCTGCATTTCCTGTGCCACAGAAATGAGAACTGAAATGAAATTCACTTTCCCCATTTTTGTCGCCTCACTAGCTCTTCTGGGTGCGTGTGCAGAGCGATACGACGCGGTCAGCTTCGTTGTACAAGGCGACGAAATCGTTGCTTCGGGGGCTATTGATCACACGACACTCAGCGCTTTTGAAGAAATCACTGCGGCCAATCCCGAGATCAAGACACTTGTACTGCAGAACATCGAAGGCTCGGTCGATGATGATGCAAATGTCGTTTTCAGCCGCGTTGTTCGGGACGAAGGGTTCGATACTGTGGTGCCCTCAAACGGCTTGGTCGCCTCTGGTGGCACCGATCTGTTCCTGGCAGGCAATCGTCGCACTCTGGAACCTGGCGCATGTGTCGGGGTTCATAGCTGGGGCGGCGGCGGATATGTGGCTGCCAACCTGCCCGAAAACCACCCCGAGCACGATCGCTATCTCGACTATTTCAATGATATTGGTGTCGACCCGGCCTTTTATTGGTTCACGCTTGATGCAGCGTCCGAGGACGAAATGCACTGGATGTCAGCAGAGGAAGCCAATCGCTTTAAAATGGCGACGCGCAATTCGAAATCGTTGGGATCAACAGTGATTTGCGACGAGCGGTAGCCCCGCTCAACGTCGTAGATAGGTCTGCCATATCCAGATTACCAGCAGCGCACCCAGAACCGCGCCTACAAATCCGGACAACCATCCTGCCACGGTGATCAAGGCCCGCAACAGAAATCCGCCAACCAGTGCACCAACGATGCCAATCAACATGGTTGTGGGAATGTTGGCCTCGATCCGCATTAAACGGGTGGCCAGGAACCCTGCGGCGGCTCCGATAACGATCAGGGCGATGACAGGCATGTCACTTCCTCCAATGAGTCGGCACGATGATCAGCGCGCCGACGGATGACACAATAGCGTTCAATCCCGGGGACCCAAAAGCAAGGTTAAACCCGAACATCCTGCCAAACATGATCTGAGCAAAGAAAAACAGAAAGGCACCGCCGATACAAATGATGATAGATTGCAGATAGCCGTTTCGGGTAAACCCGGTTTTTTCCGCGAGGCTTCCAACGACGGCTGCGATTAACACCGTCCCCATCAAAGTCATGTACAAGTCTGTTATTCCTTCTAAATCCGACTTCCCTTGGCCACAGGCCAGCCCCGCAGAAAGGTTTCCTTATTCTGTGCGCCTTTGCCCGCCCGTTGCAGGCGCAACAGATCAACGGCACCCTCGCCGCAAGCTATTGTCAAGGCATCGTCCAGAGCTTCGCCGGGTACGCCCTGCCCCTCGGCCAGACGCGACGCCAGTAGTTTCACGCGGTCCCCGTCAATCTCGGTCCAGGCACCTGGGAACGGGGACAGACCACGGATCTGCCGGTCCACCTCTGCTGCGGGCCGGGACCAGTCAATCCGTGCCTCTGATTTGTCGATCTTGGCGGCATAGGTCACACCGACCTCGGGCTGCGGCTCGGGCGTCAGATCCGGCAGGTCATGCAAAGCCTCAACGATCAGTTTGGAGCCCATTATCGACAGCCGGTCATGCAACTGGTCGGTGGTTTCCTCGACCCCGATATCGGTTGCTTCGCGCATAAGAACCGGGCCAGTGTCCAGACCGGCCTCCATCTGCATGATGCAGATACCGGTTTGCGCATCGCCGGACATGATGGCGCGATGGATCGGGGCCGCCCCGCGCCAGCGCGGCAACAGGCTGGCATGGATATTCAGACATCCCTGGGCAGGCGCGTCCAGAATGGGCTGCGGCAGGATCAGGCCATAAGCGACCACCACAGCCACATCTGCGTTCAGTGCAGCAAAGGCATCCTGTTCATCTGACGATTTCAGAGACACCGGATGGCGGACAGTCAGGCCTAACGCTTCGGCGCGTGCGTGAACCGGTGTCGGTCGGTCCTTTTTGCCCCGACCAGCCGGGCGCGGGGGCTGGCAATACACGGCGACGATATCATGCCCAGCTTCGACCAGCGCATCCAGAACCGGAACCGAAAAGTCGGGCGTACCCATGAATACAACGCGCATCTCTACCCCAGCTTTTTGGCTTTGCGCAGAAGCATGTCCCGTTTGACCTTGCTGAGCCGGTCGAAATACATCTTCCCGTTCAGATGGTCGATCTGGTGCTGTACGCTTGTGGCTTCGATCCCGACAAAGTCGCGGCGATCCACCATCCCCTGCTCATTCAGGAACTTGACCGTCACCGCGCGTGGGCGCTTCACCTTGGCCGAAACACCAGGCAGGTTCGGGCTGGCCTCATCATGTTCGCGCAATTCGATTGAGCTGTGCAGGATTTCCGGGTTGGCCAGACGCACAGCCTTACCGCGTTCAGCCGAGCCGTCCACCACAGCCAGTCGCAACATGACGCCGATCTGCGGCGCGGCAAGGCCAACACCGGGCATCGCCTCCATCGTGTCGATCATGTCGTCCCAGATGGCACGGATTTCATCGGTGATCTCGGCGACGTCCTCCGCCTTGGTGCGCAGGCGTTTGTCGGGCCATGGCAGGCAGGTGCGAGCGGTCATGCGCGGGCCTGCTCGCGCTTTAGTTTCTGCATCTTCCGCGTAATCATCTGCCGTTTCAGCGGCTTGAGATAGTCGATGAACAGCTTGCCGTTCAAATGGTCGATCTCATGCTGAACACAGGTCGCCCACAGGCCGTCGAATGTTTCCTGTTGCAAGTTCCCATCCTGGTCAATCCACGTGACATCAACCACTTTGGGGCGCGTGACTTCGGCGAATTGCTCGGGGATCGACAGGCAACCTTCCTCGTAGACATTGGTCTCATCGGACGAGGCGATAACCTCGGGGTTGAACATGATCAGCGGACGCGGGGCTTCGCCCTCTTCCTTAATGCAGTCCAACACGATCAACCGATCCAGCACGCCGATCTGAGGCGCGGCCAGACCAACGCCAGGCGCGTCATACATCGTCTCCAGCATGTCGTCGGCCAGCTTGCGCAGCTCGTCGCTGATATCTGCCACAGGCGCGCAGACCTTTTTCAGGCGGGGGTCGGGATGGATCAGGATATTACGTTTCATGGGGTTGATTTAGGCCATCCCGCACTGCACCGCAACGCCCCCCTTGCACCCGCTGGAATTGTAGCTAGCTTTCGTCCGGACAGATGGAGCAGACATGACTTTCAACGACCTGATCGACCGCCGGGGAACCAACAGTTCAAAATGGGATAAGATGGAGCAAATCTACGGTGTGCCCCCGCAGGACGGGCTGGCCATGTGGACGGCAGATTCCGATTACCCAACAGCGCCTTGCGTAATTGATGCGGTTCGCAAAGCGGCTGACCATGGGGTCTTTGGGTATTCGTGGATTCACCCGGAATATCTGGCATCGATTCAGTGGTGGATGAAGAACCGCCATAGCTGGGACATCGACACCGATTGGGTGCTGACTTCACAGGGGTTAGGCAATGCGATCGCCCTGTCTCTGGATGTCTGGAGCGAACCCGGCGACGGCGTCGTCATCTTCAGCCCCGTCTACCATGAGTTTGCCCACAAGGTGAACAAATCGGGACGTCGCGTTGTCGAGTGCCCGCTAGTTCGCCAAGGCGAAACCTATGGGCTGGATCTGGACGACGCTCAGTCGCGTCTGGACGGGTCGGAAAAGCTGTTGCTGTGGTGCTCGCCGCAAAACCCCTCGGGCCGGGTGTGGACACCGGATGAATTGCGTGCCGTGGCCGCATTCGCCGAACGTAATGGGTTGATTTTGGTCTCGGATGAGATCCACCACGATCTGGTTTATCCTGGCAATACGTTCGTGCCGATGGATGTGGCTGCGCCGGATGCGCGGCCGTGGACCGTGACCCTGACTGCGGCGTCCAAGACATTTAACATCGCCGGTCAACGCACCGGTAACATGATCATTCCGGACCCCAAACTGCGCGCGGCCATGCGGCACCGCATTCAGACGCTGGACTATGACCCCAGCGCGTTGGGCGTGGCGATGATAACTGCCGCCTATTCGCCCGAGGGTGCGGCATGGGTTGACGAACAGGTCGCGCATCTGGCGGGCAACTGCCAGGTCTTTGACGCAGCAATCGCCGAGATTCCTGGTCTGAGGTCCATGCCGTTGCAGGCTACTTATCTGGCTTGGGTAGAATTCTCAGGAACCGGCATGACCCATGAAGAGTTTGTCCGCCGCCTGCGCGAAGATGCCAAAATCGCAACGTCCTCAGGCCCCGGTTTCGGCGCAGGGGGTGAGACCTTCGAACGGTTCAACCTGGCTACTCAGCGTGCGCGGGTCGAAGAGGCATGCGAACGGCTAAAGCATGCATTTGCTGATTTGCAGTGAACGAGGCGGCCAACGGCAATGTCGTTGGCCTTGCCCTCAATCCTTGTGCCCAAGCAACGCAATCGGCGCGTCCGGCGCGCGGTAGAAATCCAGCGGAGCCTTGTCGGCAGCGGCCGTGCTGCGCTTGAATTCGTATCGCATTTCGCCTGCTTCATCCTCATCCGCGATGATCAGACATTGGTACAGGTGGTTGGCGCCATCATAGATGTCGACGAGCCCGCGCAGTCGCGGCGTGGTTTCAGCTTCAACCGTAAAGCCGTCTTTCCACAATCGAAGAATTTTATAGGAATTGTCGCCAATTTCGACACGCAGGCGGCTGGTTTTCTTCAAACCGGCGATTCGGGCCGCATCCAATTCGGCAGTAATTTCCTTTGAAACATACGTACTCATAAAAATTTCCCCCAACAGAGTAGTCTATTGTGAGGCGCAAATTGTAAAAATCCAGTGAACCCGGTCACAGTCAGCGCCGAGAAATCAATTTGTTGCACAGAAATCCCAATCCATCCTGTGCGTATGCGCAGGAAGGATGCGCGCGCCCTCGCATAGGAACGGCACTTGCGACCGCCTATGTTTGGCGAAATCGCTTTTCGGAGGGCATGAGATGGGCCTGTTGGTCGACGGTAAATGGCACGACACTTGGTATGACACCAAATCCACTGGCGGCGCGTTCAAACGCAGCGCCGCGCAGTTTCGCAATTGGCTGACGGCAGATGGCAGCGCCGGACCATCGGGCAAGGGCGGGTTTAACGCTGAATCCGGGCGCTATCATCTTTACGTAAGCCATGCCTGCCCCTGGGCACACCGAACTCTGATCTTCCGGGAACTGAAGGGTTTGACCAGTCACATCTCTGTTTCTGTTGTGCATTCCGACATGCTGGATAAGGGCTGGACCTTTGAGACTGATGGCAATGGGGCAACCGGGGACACTCTCTATGGTCTGGACTTTGCCCACCAGATTTACACCAAGGCCGACACTTCTTATTCGGGCCGGGTCACAGTGCCGATCCTGTGGGACAAGAAACAGCAGACGATCGTTTCGAACGAAAGCTCGGAAATCATCCGCATGTTCAACTCGGCCTTTGACGGGATCACCGGCAACACCGACGATTACTGGCCCGAAGCGATGCGCGATGAGATCGAAGAGGTGAATGCGCGCATCTATTCCAACGTCAACAACGGCGTCTACAAATCCGGCTTTGCCACGAGCCAACAGGCCTATGACACCGCCGTGGACCCGCTGTTTGAAACACTGGACTGGCTGGAAGACCGTTTGACTTTAAACCGTTATCTGATGGGTGATCGCCTGACCGAGGCTGACTGGCGGTTGTTCACGACGCTGATCCGGTTCGATCCCGTCTATCATCTGCATTTCAAATGCAATCGGCGGCGGCTGATCGATTATCCGAATCTTTGGGCTTATACGCGCGAGTTGTATCAATGGCCGGGCGTCGCTTCGACGGTGAACATGCACCACATCGTGCGCCACTATCACTATAGCCACGAAAGCATCAACCCGCATCGGATCATCCCGACCAACCCGGTTTTGGACTACATGGAACCGCACGGGCGCGGTCAGCGGCCCGCCGCGTAATGCTCGACCATCGCCGCCAGATCTTCTGGCGGCGTGCCGCTTTGCACATAAGCGCACGCGTTTGGGCTGTGTGCAAAGATCGATCCGTCTGAAAAAAAGGTGGTGTTGGTGACAAAGATCACCCGCGCCTCGGGGCGGCGATAGCTGGCGAAATCAGCCACTGCCAACGCGCTGCCATTTTCCAGCACCAGATCCAGCACGATGATATCGAAATCCGTGCCGTACAGCGCAAGGATCGCAGCCTCTTGCCCGGCAACAAGCGTCACTTCGGCGCCTTGCCGTTCCAGATGTCTTTTCCAGACCCGACCAAGGTCGGGGTTACTCTCAACAATCAGTACATTCATTTGCAACAACCTCGGCACTTGGTAGAGTGTGCGGTGCCGACCCCCGTGGTTTGTGATCACGCTTATTCCTTAACAAAGTGTTAATGGTGCCGGTCATCCGGGCCGATCACGCGGATTTGCTTGTGTAAGCGGCGAAAATCCGCTTGAAGCACAACAAACGCGCAATTCCGGCGAGAACATCGATGGCAAGCCCAAACGCAGATTTGAACCCCCGTGCCGCGCGCGACCATGGCGGCGGACTGGACGGTGCTATCGCCCGGTTCGGCGGGGCACGCGACAACTGGCTGGACCTGTCCACCGGCATCAACCCACACCCGTATCCGGTGTCGGGACTGACCCCATCGGATTGGGCCGCGCTGCCGGATCACGGTGCGTTCGAACGGCTGTCTGCCGCAGCACGCCAGTTCTGGTCCGTTCCCAAAGGTGCAGCGATTCTGCCCGCGCCCGGCGCTTCAGCAGTAATCGCCCGCATGCCTGCACTTGCTGCGACGGGTCGGGTTCAGATCACAGCACCTACCTACAACGAACACGCGGCAGCTTTCTCCGCGCAAGGTTGGACAGTTCAATCGAACGGTCCAGCCGAGGCGCGCGTCCTTGTGCACCCGAATAATCCGGATGGACGTATCTGGTCCGAACAGAACGCCGATGCCCCGCTGACCGTGATTGATGAGAGTTTTTGTGACGTTTGCCCTGAAGCATCCCTAATTCATCTGGCCGAGCAGCCCGGTGTGATCGTGTTGAAAAGTTTCGGCAAGTTCTGGGGCTTGGCCGGGCTACGGCTGGGATTTGCAATTGGCCACCCGGACCTGATCACAAAGCTGAACGATTTGACCGGGCCGTGGTCTGTCTCTGGCCCTGCCCTTCGGATCGGGGAACGGGCGCTGCGGGACACGGGCTGGGCCAAAGCAACCCGTCAGCAGTTGGCGGCAGCGACAGAACAGCTAGACCGGATCGTGACCGGCAAGGGGGCAAAACTGGTCGGGGGCACTACGTTGTTCCGCCTTTATGACGTCGACGATGCCGCCGCTTGGCAGGCCAATCTCGCCCGCGCCCATATCTGGAGCCGCATATTCCCCTACTCAAACACCTATCTGCGCCTTGGCTTGCCGCCCGCAGACGGGTGGAGCCGGCTTGAGGCCGCGTTGTGAGCACAGCTTTTCTGCTGGTTTGCGCCATGTGTCTGGACGCGGCGCTTGGAGAGCCAGATTGGATCTGGTCGCGCATTCGTCATCCGGCAGTGATGATCGGCACTGTCATCGGCTGGTTGGACCTGCGCCTGAACCGCGGAACGAATAGGCACCTGAAAGGCGTGGCCGTCGTGGTGCTTCTGGTCTTTGGCGCATTGATTCTGGGCCGCGCGCTGACCTTGTTTGGGCCGGTGATCGAAATCATCCTTGCCGCAATTCTGCTGGCACAGAAGTCACTGGTGACCCATGTCCGCGATGTCGGTGACGGGCTGCGCACCTCCTTAACCGAGGGCCGCGCCAAAGTCGCCATGATCGTTTCGCGCGATACGCGGGACATGACCGAGGCGCAGGTCGCGCGATCTGCGATTGAGAGCGCTGCCGAAAACCTGAGCGACGGCGTAATTGCGCCCGCCTTATGGTTTCTGGTCGCAGGCCTGCCGGGGTTGCTGATCTACAAGGCGGTCAACACTGCCGATAGCATGATCGGCTACCGGTCAGAAAAGTACCGCGACTTTGGCTGGGCCGCCGCGCGTCTGGACGATTTGTTGAACCTGATCCCTGCCCGTTTGACCTGCGTGATGATCGTGGCGCTTTCTGGTCAATGGACGCGCTGGCCGGAAATGGTCGCGGATGCAAGCCGCCATATTTCTCCCAATGCCGGTTGGCCCGAGGCCGCGATGGCGCGCGCATTAAACGTCGCCCTTGCCGGGCCGCGCAGCTATGACGGACAGGTCCGCGATCTGGCCTGGGTCAACGGTGATGCGCCACGTAACATCGGCGCGCCGGAGATTTTCCGCGCATGTGACATGCTTTGGCGGGTTTGGGGGCTTGCGCTGGGGCTCGTGTCGGTGTGGGTTGGGGTCAGCTTTATTTTCTGACGGACCCTAAAATGCGTTTACTCTCGGGCATCATTGCCGCCACCCTGCTCGCCTCTCCCGCCCTGGCCCAATGTGGCGGCGGGTTCAATTCCTTTGTGAAGGGTCTGAAGGCCGAGGCCGTTCAGCAAGGGTTCGATAAATCCACCGTGAACAGCTTTTTCAAAGGTGTTCAGCAGGACAGCGCGGTTCTAAAGGCGGATCGGGCGCAAGGCGTGTTCCAAATACCGTTCATCGATTTTTCCCGCCGCCTGATCTCGCAGAACCGGATAGATCGCGGCAAATCCATGTCTCGCAAATACGATGCAGTGTTTGACCGGATTGAGCGGGAATATGGCGTGTCGCGCGGTGTACTGCTGGCATTCTGGGCGTTCGAGACCGACTATGGCGCGGTACAAGGTGACTTCAACACCCGCAACGCTCTGGTCACTCTGGCGCATGACTGCCGCCGACCTGAGTTGTTCCGACCACAGGTTTTTGCAGCCATCGAGCTCTACACCCAAGGGGATTTCGACCCCAACCGCACGACCGGAGCCTGGGCAGGTGAGATCGGTATGGTGCAGATGTTGCCCCGCGACATTCTGGAAAATGGCGTGGACGGGGATGGCGACGGCAAGGTCTCGCTAAAAACCTCAGCCCCGGATGCGCTGATGTCGGGCGGCAAGATGCTGTCGCATCTGGGCTGGCGTCCGGGTGAGCCCTGGCTGCAGGAGGTAACTGTTCCCGCCCAGATGGACTGGTCCCTGTCCGGCCCCGGCAAGTCGCGGTCCGTATCCGAATGGCAGGCGATGGGCGTTCAAGCGCGCAGCGGATCTCTGGCCAATCTGCCCGCGTCGCTGATCCTGCCACAGGGTCGCAACGGCCCCGCATTCTTGGCCTACCCAAACTTTGACGTCTATTTCGAATGGAACCAGAGCTTTGTTTATGTCCTGACCGCTGCCTATTTCGGTACGCGGTTGGAGGGCGGCCAAATCTATGACGCAGGTTCCCCGCCACAAGGCCTGTCGGGCGCGCAGATGAAGCAATTGCAGACCAAGCTTCAAGCGCGTGGGCATAATGTGGGCAAGATCGATGGTATTCTGGGTGCCGGCACGCGGGCTGCCGTTCAGGCCGAACAGGCACGGCTGGGGTTGCCCGCGGATGCGTGGCCAACAGCTGATTTGCTCAATCAGTTATGAGCCCCGATGCGTCCCGCACAGACGGGACGCATCCGGACGCAACACCACAGAGTTATGCAACCTCGGCGCGGTGATGCGGCGCTTTAGGTTCAAACGCGTGTGAAGTCAACGCCCCTCCCCGTGTTTCAATCGCCGTATTGGCAGGGATTTCAGTCCATTCGCCGCTATTCGCGTCCAACGGTTCGGACGAAATAATGAACCCATCCTTACACGCCTTGTAGTGGAGGCTTGGGGCAAAGCGGTCCGAGGCATATCGGGCGGCAAAAAGGCGATCGCCGTCCGACCAACAAGCGGCAAAGCGAAGATATGGCATTGTACCTCGGCGTCGTGACAGATCTTCGACACGTTGGACTGCCCGCTCCATGGCGCCGATCGGATCGATATCCAGACCTTCGCCATGGGCAATCAGGAAAATCGCTTCGCTTTCGGTTGCGCCAAGCCGGTGGCTGTAGAGGTCAGGTGGTATCATCCCGTCCAGCTCCTGCCGGATACGGTCATGCCCTCCGGCCTGCCCATTATGCATAAAACTCCATTTTCCAACACCAAACGGGTGGCAGTTGTTCCGCGAGGTTGCGGTACCCGTTGATGCCCGCACATGGGCCAGAAAGAGATGCGACCGGGTGTGATGCGTAAGCTGTTTCAGATTGGCATCCGACCAGGCGGGGTTAGTGTCCTTGTAAAAACAAGGCGTCTCACGTTCGGAATACCAGGCAAGGCCAAATCCATCTGCGTTGATCGGCGTCTTTCCGATCAGAGCATTTCGGCTCTGAATGACAAGCGATTGCTCTTGGTTCAGAACCAATTCATCTAGATAACGCTTTGCGCCTGCCCAAGCCAGAAATCGGCACATCTGTTAGCCCCATTGAGTATGAATTTTTTGAGAGCATACCACCGGCTCAGATAGGAAAACTCACCATTCTTCGCGAGCATTCGGCAATATTTCGATCAAATGACAACGCAAAACGCGAATCTTAAATCAACTAATGCCCTACTTGGATTCGATGCCTGATCGTCAAGGCGGCTACCAAACTCATTCAGGCCGGACCGGGTATCTGTCGCCTTTCTCGTCAATCAGAACTAGGCGCTTACCGCTGCGTACATAGAGATCGCAGCGGCTGAACCCGTTACGATACGTGATGCAGACACTGCCGTCGTCGGCAATGGAATATGTCCCAAACGCGGAATCCCCGCTGGCGTAGGTAAAGGAATAAGCCCCACCAGCCGAAAACTTAGACTGTCCGTCGTCATAGAAGGTCAGCGTTCGCCCCGCGAGGGCGTCCAGCTCGGCAGATGAAAGCGGGACATCTCCGGGTTTTGTTGGCCATTCCGCCGCCACAACCGGGCTGGCAGCCAACAAGGCAAAGATCAGATATCGGGTCATGCTGCCACCTTACCCCGCCACCGGGCGATTGAGGCATAACGTTGCAGTGAACGATCAGGCGACCATCTGTTCGGCCTTTTTCAGATCGACCGAAACCAACTGGCTGACGCCCTGTTCCTGCATGGTCACGCCAAACAGCCGGTCCATCCGCGCCATGGTCACCGCATGGTGGGTGATGATCAGGAAGCGAGTGTCCGTCTGGCGGCACATTTCGTCTAGCAGGTCGCAGAAACGGGTGACGTTGGCATCGTCCAGCGGCGCGTCGACCTCATCCAGCACACAGATCGGCGCGGGGTTGGCGAGGAAGACGCCAAAGATCAGCGCCGTGGCGGTCAGGGTCTGTTCCCCGCCCGACAGCAGACTAAGCGTCGACAGCTTCTTGCCTGGCGGTTGGCACATGATTTCGAGCCCGGCATCCAACGGATCATCGCTTTCGACCATGACCAGATTGGCCTCGCCACCGCCGAACAGATGCTTGAACAACAAGGCGAAGTTGGAATTCACCTGCTCGAACGCAGTCAGCAGACGCTCACGACCCTCGCGGTTAAGACTGGCGATGCCGCTGCGCAGAGCCTTGATCGCCTCTTCCAGATCGGCCTTTTCGCTGTTCAGTGTGTCAAATTCTTCCTGAACTTCTTTGCTGTCTTCTTCCGCCCGCAGGTTCACCGCACCCATCGCGTCTCGTTGACGCTTGTGGCGGTTTACTTCGGCCTCCAATGCATCAGCGGCAGGCATCTGGTCGGGGTTCACATCCAGTTGGTTCAGCAACTGGTTCGGCGTCAGCTGCTGGTCTTCAGCGATCCGCTCAGCGGCGGCCACGACGCCTTCCTTGGCTGCGTCACAGCGCGCCTCGGCCGCCGCGCGGGATTCGCGGGCTTCGGACGCCAAACGTTCAGCCTCACGCTCGGCCAACACAACCTCGCGCTGCTGCGTCTCAGCCTCGGCAAGCTTGTCGGCGGCCTCGGCGCGCCGGGCCTCGGCTGTTTCGATCAACTCGTTCAGTTCTTCACGCGCCTCGGCGATCTCACCCGGGGCGGCCATCGCCTCAGACAGTTCCCCCTCAGAGCTTTCCTTGCGCTCGACCAATTCCGAGATACGTTTTTCTGCTGACTCCAACCGGTGCCGCCACCCACTGAGGTCCTTTGTCACTTCTTGAGCCCGCCGCGTCCGCGCCTCGCCTTCGCGGCGCAGCTCATCATGGGATGAGCGGTGGGTCAGCATCGTGATCCGCGCGGCCTCGACCGTCTGTTTGATATCCTCAACCTGCGCACGCGCGCTGTCGACATCACCCAGGCCGGACAGCACTCCCTCGGCCTCGCGCAGTTGCGCGCGGGCGGACATGGCATCTTCCTTGTGCCGGTCAACAGCAAGGGCGAGAGTTTCCAGCTTACCCTGCGCCAGATTGCGGTCGGCCTCAGCCCGGCTTAGCTGACGCGCGGTTTCCGCCATCCGCTGGTCGGCTGCTCGGCGGGCTTCGCGGGCCCGGCGGTCTGCTTCGGTGACGTCCGCCAATTGCTGCGACAGCGCTTCATGCGCGGCGCGGGCACCATCAGCCTGCGCTTCGGCGCGGGTAAGTTCCTGTTTCAGAGCTTCAAGCTTGTTGAGCTGCTCCAACCGCAAGGCTGCAGCGCTTGGCGCATCCTCGGCCCATGCCCGAAATCCATCCCAACGCCACAAGTCACCTGAACGGGACACCAGACGCTGCCCCGGCTTCAATGAGGCTTGCAGCTGCGCGCCCTGATCCGCATCAACCAACCCGATCTGAGCGATCCGGCGGCTCAGACGGTCCGGGCCCGAGACATGCAACGCCAATGGTTCGGCCCCGTCGGGCAAGGGCTGATCTGCATCATAGCCCGAAACTTGTACCCAGCCCGACGGTCCGTCGGCGTCGACCAACGGTGTACGCAGGTCGTCAGCCAGTGCCGCCCCCAGCGCCTTTTCATAACCGGGCTCGACTCGCAGCAGATCCAGAACCTGCCCGCCTTCGGCCGTATCCCGTTCGACCAGCTTGGCCAGGGCCGATGTCTCGGCGCGGATTGCACCCAGTTCACCCTCGGCCTCGGACCGCTGCGCGCGCGCCTCGGCCTCGCGCGCCTGCGTTTCGTTGCGCAATTCATCTGCCGCGGCCAGCGCTTCTTCGGCGGCCTCTGCGGCCTCTCGCGCTTCCTCCTCGCCTTCCTGCGCTTGTTCGTACGCTTCGCTGGCACGGGTCAAAGCATCACTAGCCTCGTCTACCGCCGCGCGGGCTTTCTCTTCCTCACCCTCGGACCGGGCCAGTGTCTTACGGCTGTCTTCGACCAATCGTTGCGCCGACTGGTGACGGGCTACAAGACGCGCCATATCCTCGGTTTCCTGCGACAAGTGATCTTCACGATCCTGCAGCACAGATGCGGCTTCGCGCGCGATCTCGGCGGCCTTAGCCACTTTGTCGTCATGCCCTTCTGCCGCTTTGGCCAGTTCGCGTGCTTCCCATTCGAGACGCTCGATCATCTGGCCCGCGTCCCTGTTCAGGCCGGTTTCGCGTTCGATATCGTTGGCCAACTGCTGAATTCGGTTGGTCAGCGTCTCGATCGTCTGACGCGCGCGGGTTTCCTGATCAACCAGCTGATCACGCTGCACCTGCTGACGTTGCAAGACGGCGGCGGCGATTGCCTCCTCCTCCCGCAACGGTGGCAGAGTTTCCTCGATTTCAGACCGCTTGGCGCTGGCGGCGCGGGCTTCGGCCTCGGCGCGCGAGGCTTCGGTGATCCGCTCGCGCAAGACGTCTTCGGCCTGTTGGCGGGCCATGTCAGCCTCTTTCCAGCGGCGATAGAGCAGCATGCCTTCAGCCTGCCGTAGTTGCTCCCCAATCTCACGGTACCGCGCGGCCTGACGCGCCTGCCGCGCAAGCTGCGCCAATTGGGTGCCAAGCTGTTCAAGAACGTCATCCACACGGGTCAGGTTGGATTCGGTGCCCTTCAGCTTAAGCTCCGCCTCGTGGCGGCGCTGATAAAGGCCCGAGATACCGGCCGCCTCTTCCAGAATGCGGCGACGCGCGCGGGGCTTGGCGTTGATCAGCTCGGCAATGCGGTTCTGCCCCACCAGTGCAGGTGAATGCGCGCCGGTCGAGGCATCGGCAAAAAGCATCTGGACATCGCGCGCCCGAACATCTTTGCCGTTGGTCTTGTAAGCGCTGCCGACATCGCGGGTGATGCGACGCACAATTTCCAACTGATCGCTGTCATTGAACCCCGAAGGCGCCAAACGTTCCGAGTTATCCATCGTCAGGACAACTTCGGCAAAATTGCGGGCCGGACGCGTTGCGGCCCCGGCAAAGATCACATCCTCCATCGCGCCACCGCGCATGGATTTGGGGCGGTTTTCGCCCATTACCCAACGCAACGCTTCCAGAAGATTGGACTTGCCGCAGCCATTTGGGCCCACCACACCGGTCAACCCATCCGCGATAATCAGATCGGTCGGGTCAACAAAGCTTTTGAAGCCGGTGAGTTTAAGTTTGCTGAACCGCAAAGGCCGCTCGTCCCATGATTCCTATATCTGGAAGTCTGCGCAACCCATTGGGGGTGAGTCAACGGAGTAACGCAGGATATGGGATTTCATGCCAAGTTATCCACAATATCTTGCCAAAATACGCAAAAAAGCGCGTATCTCAGTAAGGAGCACACTCAAAAACCTGATAGCCATGGTCTTCGTAGTAGCCATAGTCGGAACATTCATAGGGACCGCGAAGAAGGCTGCCGAAAATCAGCTTTTTCCCAAGTTCCCGGTCGCAACCCAGAATGCCCACAGTGACCGCAGCGTCGCCCAGAACATCCAGCAACGGGCAACCTGACACCTGTGCCATAGCCAGTGCGGCCCGGTCGCGTATGGGGCCAAGGCGCGGAGCATATTGAGAATTGATGCGTACAGCCTCAGCCAGTTGATCGCGGATCCGCACGTCAAATACACTGCCGTTCACCGCCACACGGGTCGCAGGCACATCGCGAAAGTGGGGCGTGCCGGCCGAGCAAGCGGCCAGCACTAGGAGGGACAGATACCGGATCATACCCCCAGCATTGCGCCATCAAGGTTAACAAAACCTTTCCGCCGGTCAGGCGCGCAAAACCTCGCCCAATCGCTGAATACCTTCGCGGATTGCATCCTCATCCGAGTTTGAGAAACTCAGCCGGATCGTGTTGGTCCCGCTGCCGTCCGGGAAAAAGGCTCCACCCGGGACAAAGGCGACTTTGACCGTGTCCAACGCCCGGGCCAACAGTTCGGCCCCGTTTGTACCGACCGGCAATGTCAACCACACGAACATGCCGCCTTCGGGCCTGGTCCACTGCACGCCATCGGGCATATGGTCCTGCAACGCCTGCAACATGGCGTCGCGGCGGGCACCATAGACACGACGCAGCATCGGGATATGCGTGTCGAAACAAGCCCGTGCCACCTGGTCAATGGCCATCTGGTTGATGGTCGCCGAATGAAGATCGGCAGCCTGTTTCATCAGCACCAATTGAGAAATCACCGGCTTTGCCGCCACGACCCAACCAACCCTCAACCCCGGTGACAGGGTTTTCGAAAAGCTTCCGCAATAGATCGTGCGGCAATCTTCAATCGACCCTTTACGCGCCAATTCCAGTGCCAGAACTGAGGGGATGGCATCCCCGTCATAACGCAGGGCCTGATAGGCGCCATCCTCGATCACCGCACAGTTCAACTCATCTGCCAGATCCAGCAGCGCCTCCCGCCCCCGTAGATCCACGGTTTCGCCTGTCGGGTTGGCGAAGTCGGGCGAGAGATAGGCGAATTTGACCGCGCCTTCGCCCGCTGACGACGCGTATTCTGCCGCGCCCCGGTTGCCATTGATGCTGAGCCGGTCAAAACGTGGTTCATAAGCATTGAATGCAGCCAATGCGCCCAGATAGGTCGGCCATCCGACCAGCGCAGTATCGCCCGGCGACAGATAGAGTTTACCCAGATAATCCAGTGCCTGCTGCGAGCCTGATGTGATCAGGATGTTCTCAAGCCCGCATTCCACTCCGATAGAACGCATGTGGTCGACGAGCCATTCCCGCAGCGGGACGTAACCTTCGCTGACGGAATATTGTAGCGCCTGAGCCTGCTGGTCCGGACCCAACGAAGCTTGAAAGGCGGTCGCGAACCCTTCGGCTGGAAACAACGCGGGATCGGGGATGCCGCCTGCAAAAGAGATGATCCCCGGCTGATCCAACAGCTTTAACAACTCGCGTATCTCAGACGCTTTCATCCGGGATGTCCGCGTGGCGAACAATTCGTGCGTAGACATGAGTCTCCTCCGCTCTCAGTCACGGCCAGCGTAGAGAGGAACATCATAAAGTCAACAATGCTGACCTAATTTTATAGACCACGTGACCCCGCATTCTTGAACCTCGCCGCCATCCGTGGTCATATCATTTGACCAATTTCCGGAATGACGCCCGCATGCCTTTTCAAAAAGTTCAGACCGAAAAGCTTTCAATCGCGGTAGTTCGCCAGATTGAACTGCTGATACTGCGCGGCATACTGCGCCCCGGCGAACGTCTGCCCGCCGAACGCGAATTGGCCGAGCGGCTGGGCGTATCCCGGCCTTCCCTGCGCGACGCAATCGCAGACCTGCAAGACCAAGGCTTGCTGACAGCCAAGGCAGGGTCCGGCATCTATGTGGCCGAGGTTCTGGGCTCAGCCTTCTCCCCGGCGCTGATCCGGCTGTTCGGCAGCCATGACGAGGCGGTGTTCGATTACCTCTCGTTTCGGCGCGACATGGAAGGGTTGGCCGCCGAGCGCGCGGCCCGGCTGGGCTCGGACAGCGATCTGAAGGTGGTACAGGCGATCTTTGACAAGATGGAAGCCGCCCACATCCGCGACGCGACCGAAGATGAGGCGCAGCTGGACGCGCAATTTCACATGGCAATCATCGAGGCCAGCCATAATGTGGTCATGCTGCATATGATGCGGTCAATGTACGATCTGTTGCGGCAGGGCGTGTTCTATAACCGCCAGATGATGTTCCACCAGCAAACAACGCGCGAAGCAATTCTGGACCAGCACCGCGCCATCAACACGGCGCTTCAGACACGCGACCCGGCTGCGGCCAGACATGCGGTTCAAGAACATCTAAGCTTTGTTGAACGCTGCATGGCCGATCAGCAAAAAGCAGAAAGAAACGAAGAAATCGCTCAGCAACGCCTTCAGCACGAGGCAGGCACACTATGATCGTCAACGTTTGAGTTGCATCGACTTTACGCGTTGCTTCATGTCTTCATAGTCCTGTTGCGTCAGGCTGGCGCGGCGGAACGCTTTTAGAATTCTCCATTGCTGCCACCGGCTGGGCCACGTGAGGCTGTCCAGCGCAGTGAAGGCATAAAGGTCTCCTCGGAGGTGGACTTTCCGCATCTCCAACTGCTCAGCCATATAATCCAGGCTTTGCTCTGAGAAAAAGCTGATGTGCTGGCCCGTCTCAAAAGCCCAGTACCACCAGTCGCGCGGCGGTAGATCCCTTGGATCGAAGCAAGTCGCCGAAAAAAAGAGCGTTTCGAAACCAAATTTCTTGCGCGCCTCTTTTAAGTGCGAAAGCGGATCCGGCAAATGTTCAAGAACTTCAAAGGCCGTCGCAACTGCATATGTTCCATCATCCGCGTCGAACCCACGCGCCAACAGGTTTTCTGCATAGGGGTCGGACCAGTGAAAATTCAGTCCAATGTCCCTTAGGCCGCGAACAAACAGCCCATAGCCTCCGCCGATGTCGATCCCACGGGCATCTGCAAGACCATTCGCACGCATGGCTGTTGAAACACGGCGCAGGTTCGACAGGTTTCGGGCGACGATCCCTGTATCCGTCAACGCGATGGCATCGCTATACGCTTCTTCCAGCCATGTCGGGTTTTCCACCCAGATAAAACCGCAGCTTTCATCCAGAAAGTACTTTGCCGGGTGCCGCCCGATCACTTCGCTTTCAAAAAGCAACACTCCAAGTTGCCCGGTGATTGGAGAATAGGGCATTGATCACGTTGCTCCGCTCGAAAGGTCTTGTAGGTTCGGTGGAAATGGTGCTCCGCTGCCTTCACCAAGATGTTCTTGCGGCGCGATAGTCATCAACGCCGGGTCGATATAGAGCCTGGCACCTCGTGTACGCATTTCCTGATGAAACAGGACATGTTCACAGACCAGCCGGTCCTCCTCATCTCGGCATTTATATCTCAAGCCTCGTAACGCCTGAGTTTTATAAAGGCCGGCGCCCGCAAATGCGCTGTCGACAGGTATAAGTTGGCAATCTTCTGGAATATGAAACTGACGGTCATGGATCATAGTCTTCAATAGGTTTCGACGCCATTTTCGTTTACCAAACAGAGGTTTACGCGCGTTGTGTATCTGTTGCCAGACATCCTGTTCGCACCACCCCCGGCAGCGCAAGGCATATAGGTCGTAGTAGGCAGGCCTCGAGTTTGCAAAAACCGCTTCCCACTGAATATCCGAACGCTTGGCCGCTGCTAAAACAGCTTCGGGATTCAGACAGATGTTCGGCCCGTCTAAATCCAGTATCAGAGTCAGGTGGTTGTCACGACCATTCTTTTCGAGAGTTTCAAGTATAGAATTTCGAGCAGCGGTGATACGCTCGACACGTTCAGAAATGTCCGAGATCACACCATCCAGCCGAATGATCTGAACCTCGGTAATCTGGTTCGCGTATTCAGACAGGATCTGATCGGTGTCATCGGTATTGTCATTGGTGGCAATGATGACCGAGTATTGCCCTACCCGTTTCGACAGGTCTTCGATCCGATGGATCGTTTCTTTCAGAGCCGAACCCCCGTTACGCACCGCGCCGACAATGTTCATGGAAACTGTGTTGTCTGTGGCTGGCACGGTCACTCTTTTCCTGTTTCCGGATTTCAGTTTTCTACTTCATCCGACCTTGTTCTGTGCAATCCCAGAGCCTCCGGAAAGGAAGGTAGACGCACTATGGCTCTGTCATAAAACGCCCAAACAACGCCTTCGCATCCGTCAAATCACAATTCGGATCCGCTGCACAAGTGACTAGACTAGGATCGCGCGTCGTCCCTGTAGAAAACAAATGACCCGAAAGCATGCGGCTTCCGGGTCACTTCTGTTACTCGTCTGCTATCTGTCGGTGTCAGTGCAGTTTGTCACCAACATCCGCAATCGCTGCGTCGATCAGTTTGTTCGCCTGTGCGGCCGTCATCTGCTTGGCCAGAACTGCGTTGGCAGCCGATACCGCAACGGTGATGGCCTGATCACGGACTTCCTTGACAGCTGACGCCTCAGCAGAAGCGATCTGGTCCTGAGCTGCTGCCAGACGGCGGGCGATGGATTTCTCCAAATCGACCTTTGCCTGTTCTGCCGCCAGAATAGCATCTTCTTTGGCTGCAGCCACGATGGCATCCGCTTGGGTCTGCACTTCACGCTGCTTGCGCTCGTACGAGGCCAACAGGCTGCGTGCCTCTTCATGCAGGGCGCGGGCTTCATCCAGTTCGGATTTGATGCCGTCGGCGCGGTTGTCCAGCGCGCCACCAATCATGCCTGGAACCTTGAAGTAGAACAGGACCGCGATGAAAACGATGAAGCCCAGAAGGACCACAAAGTCGGTGTTGCCAAGCGAGAAGAACGGGCCACTTGCGGCCAGCGCGGGGCTGGCGGTGCCGACGGTCAGGATAAGGGCAAGAGTATTCCGCATGTCACTTATCCTTTCGTCTGCGCGTCAATTGCACTGTCGATGGCTTTGGCATCCGCCTCGCCGCCCAGAGCTGTGACCAGTTCAGCTGCCGTGTCCTTGGCAACCACTTGAATGCTTTCCAGCGCGCCGGCTCGGATATCGGCAATTGCCTTTTCCGATTCAGCCGCCTTTGCAGCGATTTCCGCGTCTGCCTTGGCAATCGCGTCATCCAGACCAGACTGAATTTCAGCGCGGGCTTCCGCTGCGATACGCTGTGCCTCAGAACGGGCATCGGCCAGCGCCTTGTTGTAGGCCTCTTCAGCCTCGACCGCTTTGGCCTTCAGATCTTCGGCCGCAGCCAGGTCATTTGTAATGGTCCCCTGACGTTCCGCCAGGATTGCCGCGATGCGGGGCAAGGCCACGCGAGACAGGACCAGAAAGATGACGACCAGCGTGATGACCAGCCAGAAAATCTGGTTGGGAAACCAATCGAAGCAGAGCTGCGGCATACCGATGGCCGAGCCGTAGGCGTCGACGCAGGTGCCAGCTACTTCTTTGGCAAGGGGTTCAGTCGCCATGATGTCCTCCGTCGGAACGTTGTCTTTACAACAGGTGGGCCGCTATGGCTTGGACCCACCTGCGCGTAAGGATCAGGTTCCGCAGATTAGACGGCGAACATCAGCAGCAGCGAGACCAGGAATGCAAAGATCCCCAGGGCTTCTGCGAATGCGATACCGATGAACAGGGTTGCGGTCTGCGAAGCAGCCGCCGAAGGGTTGCGCAGGGCGCCGGCCAGGAAGTTGCCTGCTACGTTGCCCACCCCGATTGCGGCTGCGCCGG
Source organism: Ruegeria sp. CDSA246 (assembly GCF_059611225.1). NCBI lineage: Bacteria > Pseudomonadati > Pseudomonadota > Alphaproteobacteria > Rhodobacterales > Roseobacteraceae > Ruegeria > Ruegeria sp. CDSA246. Next base: position 211,909 of record NZ_JBXWPD010000006.1, read on the forward strand.
AACCGATTGCTGCCAGGCCTGCGCCGATGTGTGCGAGATCGCCTTCCATGATGTTTCTCCTTACGAATTGGAAGTTTCGATGTTTGGGTATCGGACCTTAGTGCGAAGGATGCAGCGCATCTTTCAGGTAAACACAGGTCAGAATGGTGAATACGTAGGCCTGAATAAAGGACACGAGGACCTCGAGGCCGTACATTGCGGTGATCGCCAGAACGGACACCGGTGAGATCACGGCAATCGCGGCAAAGCCTGCGAAAACCTTGATAACCGCGTGGCCTGCCATGACGTTACCGGCAAGACGAATGGAGTGGCTGACCGGACGCACGAAGTACGAGATCAGCTCGATGATCGCCAGGACAGGGCGCAGTGCCAGCGGTGCGCTGGACACCCAGAACAGACCTAGGAAGCTTGCGCCGTTCTTGACGAAACCCAGAACGGTTACGGTCAGGAACACAGCCAGCGCCAGCGGGATGGTCACGGCGAAATGCGACGTGGTGGTGAAAGACATGGGCAACATGCCCAGGAAGTTCGCGCAGACGATGAACATGAACAGGGTCATGACATAGGGGAAGTACTTCACGCCTTCTTTACCGCAAATGTCTTCCAGCATCTTGTAGATGAAGCCATAGGCCAACTCAGCAACAGACTGCATTCGGGTCGGAACAATGGCACGTTTCGAGGTGCTGAGAACCAGCAGGGCAAAGATCGCCGCAATAGCCAGAAACAACCACAGAGTCACGTTGGTCGGCGTGTACCACGCAATCGCACCGTCACCGAAAAGCGGTTTAACGATGAACTGATCCATCGGATGGAAAACCAGGCTGCTGCCTTCTGCTGCGGTGGTCTCAGTTGCCACGTTCAGTCCCTCTCGTCCTTATCGGCCGCCTCAGCAGCCGCTTGTTTCTCCTGAACCTCTTTCGCGCTGCGGAGCATAACCTTCACGCCCGCGACAAGGCCCAGCAATGTGAACAGCACCAGAAAGATCGGGATTGTCCCGAGCAGGCTGTCCAGCCCGTATCCGATGCCAAATCCGATCCCAAGACCGGAAACCATTTCGATGACCATCCTCCAGGCAAGCTCGCCCCCGGACACGTCAGCATCCGCACGAGGCTTTGGCGCTTTGGCCTTTTTCGCCGCTGTGATCTTGGCCTCCAGCTGCGCCATACGCTGCTTTTGGTCATCATCGGTCACGGGCAATTCCCTCGCACAGTCTTGGGTAGGGTGCTAAGGGGCGCAAGGCACAGAGTCAACGGTGTTAAATGTCTGACTTTCCGCAGGTTAAGTAATTGAATTTACGCAATTTATTCATGTAATTGAAGCACCATTAAAATGTCCCGATCCATCGGCGTGCGTAAAAACCACTCAATTCGTATATTCAACCAAATGGTTGACCAAAACCGGGCGCTGTGATTGAGCGATAGCATGTCCAATGACCTCGATACCGTTTTCGCGGCCCTCGCCGACCCGACCCGCCGCGCCATCCTTGCGATGCTGCTTGAGGATGACATGGCCGTCACCGACGTCGCCGACCCGTTCGAGATGTCGCTGGCCGCGATCTCGAAACATCTGATCATCCTGACCAAGGCCGGGTTGATCAGCCAGGAAAAGCGCGGGCGGGTGAAGTGGTGTAAGCTGGAACCGGATGCGCTGCGCGCGGCATCCGTCTGGATGCAGGGGTTCGGTCAGTTCGAACCGGTCAATCTGGATGCGTTTGAACGATTTTTGGAAGTCGAACTGCCCGCAACAGACGATCCCTAGATCTATCTAACTACAAACACCGATACTTTGGCGTGTTTGGCCAGATATCCGGCATGGCTGGAAAAGATGTGGTCCGTGATGCGCGGTGCGTGCGTCCCAACGACGATTAGGTCGGCCCCAATCTCTTCAGCGGCGCGGGTCAAATCACCGTCGACCTCTGCAGCTACATCTACCGAGTGGATGTTGCGCGCTGAAACCTCGGAGCCACTCTGCTCGGTAAGTTGATCCACAATGGCTTGCAGCTCGACGCTGATCTCCGCGTCTGAATGCGTGACGTCGCCCGGCTGGGTTCCGGTCACGCTGACGATCGTGATCCGGGCGTTTTGCCATCTCGCCATTTGCGCCGCGACATCCAGAGCTTTGCGAATTTCCGGCGGCAGATGAATATCGACCGGGATCATAATGTGATTAAACATGGCATCTTCCTCCTGCCGCCGATGTTAGCGGGCTCAGGAATAGAGCACTTTGATCTGTCTCATGTAGATGACTCCGACCATTTCATCCGGTTCGGCCGGTTCCCAGCTAGCCTTCCTGACTATACTCGACGCCGATGATCACACCCGTTGCGTCCGCAAGACACAACCACGGTGCCTGAGCGCCAGTGACCTCAATTGTCGTGATTGTTCCGGTCGGTACCGATTCAGTCGAAATCGCGTTGACGTCAGCGGCCTGAACACCCGTCTCAGCCGATACCAGCGCCTCACAACTGCCTTGAAGGTCGGTCTCCGACGACCCCTGCCCCCCTCCTTGCGTACAGGCGGATAACATCGCACCGACGACAAATAGAATAGCTTGCTTCATCATTCCCTCCGGGATGGTTCATCAGACCCGAGGGTTGTTAGATTACGGCCAAAAGACAAGGGTCATTCCGAGAGCGGCGCAGTGTCTTTCGCAGGTTGCTCTTCGCTTTTGAGCAGCAGAACAAGCGCGATCGCGGTTAAAACGACACCGACCAGCACCATGACGGTTGGCGCAGGCCGCCCAAGCGCGATCTCCCACAGGATCACCCAGCTGGGGATCAGATAAGTGTAGGCCATAACCTTGGCCGACGGCAGGCGTAGCGCTGCAAACTGGACCAGAACGAAACTGGAGGCCGTTGCGAAGATAGAAAGATACAGCAGACTGACCCAGACGATCAGCGGCAGGTTCGCCCAATCGGTTGCACGGATGTCTGACCAGCCGACCACCGTCAGGATCACACAACCAGCAACCAGTGTTCCAAATGTAAACACGACTGCGGGCTCGCCCCGGTTCAATTTACGCACCATCGGCGTGTAGATTGCATGCGCCATGCAGCCCCAGAAAAAGATGATCTCTCCGCCACCGATCTCGAAGGCGCGAAAGGACTGCCAATCGGCGCGAAAGATAACCCACAAAGCCCCGGTAGCCCCCACCGTCAGGGCAAAAGCCATGCGCGGCGTGGTGATCTGGCGCAGCAGAACCCATCCGGCGATGGCCGACATGATCGGCGTCAGGGTGAAGACCGCGGATGTGCTGACCGGATCGGCGGTTTTCAGGCCGTAGAACATAAGAACAAAGTAAGTGGCGAACAGCCCGCCCAAAACAGCGTATCGCCACGGCGCGTGCGCAGCGCTGCGCGGCAACCCGGTGGTGGCAAGCGCCGCAATGCCGATGATGACGGCCGCAATCAGAAACCGCCCGGCTGTAATCGCCAACGGTGCAATCTGGTTGGCAACAATCGATCCCAACGAGAAACTACCCGCCACCAGCAGAGTGAATGTGATCATTGCCAAATGACCACGCCCCTGCGGTGTCACGAGAGCCAACCTTTGGATTCTTTCTTAAGGAACGATAGGAAGGCCTGCACTTTGGTCGTGCGATGCAGATCGACATGGGTCACCAGCCAAAGTTTGCCGAACCATTCGGGCAATGGCTCAATAACTTCGACCAACTCCGGATCGCGCGATGCCTCCCACCGCGCCATGAAACCAATCCCTGCCCCGGCCAGAACCGCCTCGCGCAAGCAGAAATTGTTGGTACAGCGGAATGCGATGGCCTCGGCCGGGACAGTGGCACGCAACCACTTGGAAAACGGAGCGCGGCTGTTTTCATCGTCCGTGCCGACAAACAAGTGGTCTGCAAATTCGTCAATGCTCGCTGGTTTGCCTCGGCGTTCGATATATGACTTGCTGGCAAACAAGCCGACCTCCTGTTCGATAAACGGCTGCACAACATTGTCAGGTTGGTCCGGGGCGGCACCCGCACGGATGGCCACATGCGCCTCGCCGTATTCCAGGCGGAACAAGCGGTCCCCGGTCAGGTAACGTACAATCAGACCCGGGTGCATTGATTGAAACTCGGACAGGGCGGGAACGACCAAGGGCGCCAGCGAGGCCAGAGACGTCACAACCAATTCGCCCGACACATCATCGCCACGCCCTTTCATTCGGCCCACCAACTGATTGAACTGATCTTCGGTGGCCTGAGCCACGCGCAGAAGGTCCTCTCCGGCATCGGTTGGGGTATAGCCACGGGCGTGGCGCTGGAACAGCTTAACGCCCAGCCGCGCTTCGATCGCGTCGATATGGCGGATCACGGTGGCATGGTGAACGCCCAAGATTTCGGCCGCGCCGCTGACGGTGCCCATCCGAGCGACCTGATACGCGGTTTTGACTTCGTCCCAATTATCCATGCTCAAGCCTACTGTGCAAAATCCAACAATACCTGTTGGTATATCTGCGTTTCGTTCGCTGACGCAACACTCATATTGGGACCGGAAGCAGATTCCCCGCCAAAAAGGAAACCCTGACATGACCAAGACCATCCTGCATATCGACGCCTCGGCCCGCCGCACCGGATCCGCCACCCGTGACCTTTCCGGCCAGATTATCGGGCACCTTGGCGCCGGACGCATTATCCGCCGCGATCTTGCCAGCCCCCTGCCCCTGCTGACCGAAGACTGGATCAACGCCAACTTCACCCCCGCCGATCAACGTGACGAGGTTCAACGCGATCTGTTGGCCCTGTCCGACGAGTTGGTTGGCGAGCTGCAAAACGCCGACACCATTGTCATCGGGCTGCCGATCTACAATTTCTCGGTGCCTGCGGCCTTCAAGGCCTGGATCGACCTTGTCGCCCGCGTGGGTCTGACCTTTGCCTATTCGGAAACCGGCCCCAAAGGCCTGCTGGAAGGTAAGCGCGCCGTGCTGGCGATCGCGTCCGGCGGCACCGAGGTAGGGTCTGAGATCGACTTTGCCACCAACTATGCCAAGCACGTTCTAGGATTCATCGGCATCCACGACGTCGACGTGATTGCGGCTGACAAGATGGCGCTGGATGCGGACGCCGCGTTGGCGAATGCCCAAAAAGCGGTAACTCAACTCGCCGCTTGATCCACCTCTGGCCTTTACCTTGTGAAACGTCCAGTCTGCCTTAAGCGAGATTTGCAGACTGGGCGTTCATCATGAAGAAAATCGGCATTCTGGGCGGTGTGGGCTGGGCCTCGACCGTGGATTATTACCGAGCGATCGCAGAAGGGGCCAGCAGGCACTTTGCCAATCGCGGCCACAGCTCGCCCCTGCCGATCCCGCCCATGACAATCGAATCCGTTACGCAGGCCAAAACACGCGCCCTGCGGGGAACCGCCGGAGACGAGGCCAGTTGGTCCGGGTTCGACGCGGTGTTTCGCGAGGCGCTGTTAACACTTGAAAACGCGGGCTGCGACTTTGGCATCATCGCCTCGAACACTCCGCACGCGCGGCTGCATGCGATCCGGCAAGGTATCACCATGCCCATTCTCAGCATTTTCGATGCAACGGCTGAGGCCACGGCATCTGCCAAGGCGTCCACAGCCCTGGTTCTGGGAACGACAGTGACCATGCAGGCCAGCAATTATTCAGACCGATTGGCCGCTGAAGGGATCACTGCAAATGATCGCTTGCCCGAAACGGAAATTGCCGAGATGCAGGCTATGATCGACAGTGACTTCTACGGCGGCGCATCAGACACGGCGCGCGCTCTTTTACTAACATTCTGCGACAGGCACGCAAAGCCGGGAACCGCGATCTTGCTGGCGTGCACCGAACTGCCGCTGGCCTTTCCCGACCACCTGGATGACCCTGTTTTTGAAGCTGACGGCCACCTGTTCGTCAATCCGTCCGCCGCCCATGTCGCCGCAACCCTCGAAGAGGCGCTGAGCGATTGATCACGGCAGCCAGGTGATCTCGCATCCGATCTGATCGAAGAATGCCATCAGGTCATCGCGTGTCATGGCGACAGTCCGGTCATTTACCAATGGATGCATATAGATGACGTCCGCCGTTTGCGCGGCGGCGTCCATGAAGAACCGCACATCGTTTGACGCCCCGTTGATCATGGCCAGCGGACTGACCGCGCCGGGGCGGATGCCAAGGTTCTGAAACAGCCGATCCGCCGATCCAAACGACAGATTACCGATCCCCAGCTCTGTGCCCAACGCCTTAAGATCAATCTCGCGGCTTTGTTCCAGCGTCACCAGATAGTTCCGCTTTTTCTTGTCGCGCAGGTACAGGTTCTTGAGGCGCAAGGTGTTTTCGCCTGGTACCAGGAATTGCTCTTCAACGCCTTTGGCATCCTCAACCGTGCGCAGGGGGATATGCGTGTGCAGACGATAGCTCAGCCCCCCGTCATCCAGCCGCTGCAACAGCGCGTCTGAACTGATCGGCAGCGTGTCTTGAAAAGCGGATGACGCATCCATGGGTACCTCCTCGTTTGAGGCGCTAATCGCGCAATGCGCTGACAGATTCAAGCCACGACAGGCCTGAAAATCGATGCTAGCGTGCCGCCATGAAAGTCACGCGCAATTCTCCGAACCAACTGATCTTGTCCGATACGCCATGGTTTATCGGCATCACGCTGGTCTTCTTCATTCTGGCTTTTGTCGGCGCGGGCCTGTTCATGGTCAGTGAGGGCGGTGAGGGCATCTTGTTCGGCATCTTCTTTGCCCTATTCGGCGGTGGGATGGGTCTTGGGGCCTTCTGCGCCTTTGTGCGCCGCGTTCAGGTTATCTTGGACCGGAACAAAGACAAAATAATGATCCGCAGGCAGTCCGTCTTTGGCTATGATACCGTCGAGCATTTGCTTGCAAACTTGTCCCATGCGGAGATCGAAAGCACGGCATCGAGAAGCAATAAGGGGACATCCACCCGATATCGGCCTGTGCTAATATTGGACAAGGGAATGAGCGAGGGCCGGCATCCCATCGTCGAGGCATTCTCAAATGGTCGGGGTGCGCATCGGCTGGTTGATGCGGTCAATGACTGGCTTCCTGCGCGCAAGGTTGACTCTGCCAGCCGATCGGCCTAAAGCCCAACCCAACATCCGGAAGCGTCTGATCTTCCGGTCCCTTGAGTCGTTCAGGGATCGCCCCCCACCAGCGTGTTACGCCCGTGGGGGCGTTTGTGCATTTAACCGGCGCATCCTATCTAGGGCACGCCACCAGATAACCGGCATAGGAGGCCGAAGGCATGTTTGAAAATCTATCCGAACGCCTTTCTGGCGTCTTTGACCGGCTGACCAAACAGGGTGCCCTGTCCGAAGAGGACGTCAAAACCGCTCTGCGTGAGGTTCGGGTTGCGCTGCTTGAGGCAGATGTCTCGCTGCCGGTAGCTCGAGAATTCGTCAAGAAAGTGCAGGATCAGGCCACCGGTCAGGCGGTGACCAAGTCGATTACCCCCGGACAGCAGGTCGTCAAGATCGTGCATGACGCGTTGGTCGACACCCTGCGCGGTGAAGAAGATCCAGGTGCGCTGAAGATCGACAACCCTCCTGCCCCGATCCTGATGGTCGGCCTCCAGGGCTCGGGTAAGACGACCACAACCGGTAAGCTGGCGAAGCGCCTGAAAGAGAAAGAGGGCAAAAAGGTCCTGATGGCCTCGCTCGACGTCTATCGCCCGGCCGCGATGGATCAGTTGGCCGTTCTGGGCACGCAGGTTGGCGTTGACACCCTGCCGATTGTGCCGGGCCAGAAGCCCGTTGATATCGCCAAGCGCGCAAAGCAGCAGGCCACGCTGGGCGGCTATGACGTCTACATGCTGGATACCGCTGGCCGTCTGCATATCGACGAAGTCCTGATGGACGAGGTCGAGCAGGTCCGAAACGCGGTTGATCCGCGCGAGACCCTGCTGGTCGTCGACGGCCTGACCGGTCAGGTCGCTGTTGAAGTCGCCGAAGAGTTCGACGCCAAAGTCGGCATCTCCGGCGTGGTCCTGACCCGGATGGACGGCGACGGGCGCGGTGGTGCGGCGCTGTCGATGCGTGCGGTCACTGGCAAGCCGATCCGCTTTGTCGGTCTGGGTGAGAAGATGGACGCGCTCGAAACCTTCGAGCCGGACCGTATCGCCGGTCGTATTCTGGGCATGGGCGACATCGTTGCCCTGGTCGAAAAAGCCCAGGAAACGATGGAGATGGAACAGACCGAGCGCATGATGAAGCGCATGGTCAAAGGTCAGTTCAACATGAACGACCTGAAAATGCAGCTGGAACAGATGATCCAGATGGGCGGCATGCAGGGCATGATGGGCATGATGCCCGGCATGGGCAAAATGGCCAAGCAAGTCGAAGAAGCAGGCATGGATGACAAGGTGCTCAAACGCCAGATCGCCATGATCCAGTCCATGACCAAACGCGAACGCGCCAACCCGCAACTGCTGCAAGCGAGCCGTAAGAAACGCATCGCCGCCGGTTCGGGCATAGAGGTCAGCGACCTCAACAAGCTGCTCAAGATGCACCGGCAGATGTCCGACATGATGAAGAAGATGGGCAAAATGGGCAAAGGCAAGATGCTGAAACAGGCCATGAAAGGCATGTTCGGCAAAGGCGGACCCTCGCCCGAGGACATGGCCGCGGGTATGGATCCCAAAGCGCTGGAACAGGCCGCCAAGGCGATGGGCGGCAAGATGCCCGGTATGCCTGGCATGGGCGGCGGCATGGCTCTGCCTCCGGGTCTGAGCGGTTTCGGAAAGAAAAAGTGACGCCAGCACGCTGCACCCAGCCCCCGTCTGGAAAGGCGGCGATGGCAGCAGCGCAATATCGCGCGGCCTTGCCGGTCATTCAGACCCGGCGGCTGGTCCTGCGTGCGCCCACTTTGGACGACCTGCCGGTGTGGACGTCAGTCTGTGCAGAAAGCTTTGGCGACACTGAGCAAGAAGCCTGGACCGAGTTTTCCTACTATACCTCCGGCTGGCTTCTGCATGGTCATGGCCTGTTCTCGGTCACCCTGAAAGATGGCGGTCAGGTCATTGGCTTCGTCATTCTGGGCTTGGAATGGGACGATCAAGAACCCGAGCTTGGCTATGTTTTCAGCACCGAATACCGCAAGCAAGGCTACGCCATTGAGGCCTGCACTGCCGTTCGCGACTTCGGTTTTGACCTGCTCGGGTCCGGCCAGTTCGTCAGCTATGTATCGGCATCCAACGTCCGCTCGAATGCGCTGGCTCAACGCCTTGGTGCGTCCCGTGACGCCATGGCTGAGAGCGCCTTTGGCGCAGACCAACATGTCTGGCGCTATGGCGAGGTGCAGGCATGACACTTTCCATGGCGATCCCGACGCTGGAAACCGAGCGCCTGATCATGCGTGCCCCCTGCGAAGCTGACTTCGCAGCCGAGGCCGAGTTCTTTGCCAGCGATGCCTCAAAATTCGTCGGCGGCCCAAAACGCCCGGACGAAACTTGGCGCGCAATGGCGATGCTGCTGGGTCACTGGGCCATGCGCGGATATGGGTTCTGGGGCGTCGAAGAAAAGGGCACCGGCACCTATGTCGGCCATGTGGGCCTGTGGTTCCCACACAGTTGGCCCGAGCCCGAAATCGGCTGGACGTTGATGAATAACGCCACCGGCAAAGGTTACGCGACCGAGGCCGCTCTGGCCGCGCGTGCGCATGCCTATGATGTGCTGGGGTGGGAAACGGCGATTTCTCTGATCGATCCGGACAATCTGGGCAGCAAGGCCGTGGCCGAAAGGCTGGGCGCGCAGTTTGATTATACCTACGAACACCCGGGTTTCGGTACAATGCAGGTCTGGCGGCACCCTGCGCCGGCCGATCTGGTGAATGGCGGGATCGAGGCCTACGCATGACGTCGTACACCATCCCCACCGTTGAAACAGAAAACCTGATCCTGCGGGCACCACAAGAGGGTGATCTGCCCGCGATGACAACCTTCTTCGCGTCGGACCGCAGCCGTATGGTCGGTGGACCAAAAACGCCGCTGGAGGCATGGCGGTCGCTTTTGGGCCGGTTCGGGCACTGGGCCATCATGGGTTACGGCGGTTGGCACATCGTTGAAAAGGCAAGCGGCGCGTTTGCAGGCTGGACCGGGATCATCAACGCCCCGGGCTGGGATGAGCCGGAATTAGGTTGGGTCGTTTTCGACGGCTTCGAAGGCAAGGGCCTTGCATACGAAGCTGCGATGGCTGCCCGCGCCTATGCCGCCCATCACCAGGGGGTGAACGGTCCGATCTCATACATCGCCCACGCGAATGACCGCTCGCGCGCATTAGCCGAACGTCTTGGTGCCACTTATGAGCGCGAAGGCGAGGTTGTCGGCGAACGCTGCCAGGTTTGGCGGCACCCGATAATCGACATTTCCGACACCGCTTTGACCGCTGAGAGGACCGGCCAATGAACAACCCTGTGACACGGGCTGCGACGTTGCTGAAAGAGCATCGCGAAAGCATTGATCGGCTGGACGCGATCCTTGTCTACACGTTGGGCGAGCGGTTCAAGCACACCCAGGCCGTTGGCAAGCTCAAGGCCGAACACGAACTTCCCCCGTCCGATCCTTCGCGCGAGGCCGCGCAGATCGCACGGTTAGAAGAACTGGCGAAAGAAGCCGATCTGGACCCCGATTTCGCCAAGGCTTTTCTGAATTTCATCATTCAGGAAGTCATCCGACACCACAAGAAACACCAGAACTAAACCGGTGAACCACCGGATACGCCATTCAAAGGAGATACCACCATGGCAATGAAAATTCGTCTCGCCCGCGGCGGCTCGAAAAAGCGTCCTTTCTATCGCATCGTAGCGGCTGACAGCCGTATGCCCCGCGATGGTCGCTTCATCGAAAAGCTGGGCACCTACAACCCGCTGCTGCCCAAAGACAGCGAAGAGCGCGTGAAAATGAACATGGAGCGCGTTCAGTACTGGCTGGACCAGGGCGCACAGCCCACCGACCGTATCGCACGGATGCTGGAAGCTGCCGGCACCCGCGACAAGGCCGAGCGCAACAACCCCAACAAGGGCACCCCGGGCAAGAAAGCTCAGGAACGCGCAGAAGAAAAAGCTGCAAAGGCTGCTGAAGCTGCCGAAGCGGCTGCTGCGCCGGCTGAAGAAGCAGCAGCAGAAGAGTAAGCAGGTCGGCGCGTGCAGGATCAGGACTTCACCGACGATTTTCGCACGCAGTTCGAACTGTTGATGCGGCTCCGGCGCGATGTGCGCCGGTTCCGCACCGATCCCGTGGACGAGGCGGTGCTGACGCGCTGCCTCGACACATTTCGACTGGCCCCTTCAGTGGGGCTGAGCGAACCCTGGCGCGTCATTCGCGTCGAAAGCGAAGCGGCGCGTGCCGCAGCGCTGGAGAATTTCCAAAACGCCAACGAAAAAGCCCTTGCGGGATACTCGGGTGACAAGGCGCTGAAATACAGCCGCCTGAAGCTGTCCGGCATGCAGGAAGCGCCTGTTCAGCTGGCTGTTTTCTCAGACGAGACGACCAACAAAGGTCTGGGGCTGGGCGCGGGCACGATGCCCGAGATGCGCCGCTATTCTGTTGTAGCCGCAATCACCTTGTTTTGGCTCGCTTTGCGGGCCGAGGGGTTGGGTCTGGGTTGGGTCTCGATCCTTGATCCCGAACGGATGAAACGCGATCTGGCTGTGCCTGACGATTGGTCTCTGGTAGGCTACTACTGTGTGGGCTGGCCGGAAGAAATGTCTGAAAGACCCGAACTTGAGCGTGCCGGCTGGGAACAGCGCAGCGCCCGGTTGCATATCGAAACGCGGTAAGGCCAGATGTTCGGACTGATACGGCTTCCCATCCTGTTGCTGATCGCTTTTATTGTGGGCGTGTTCTTTGAGCGCAATAACCAACGCGAGGCATGTGCCTCGCTTGGAGACTGGCAGGACGGATTATGTGTAACGACGGAAGAGCCAAATGACTGATCTGATCTGCGTGGGCAGCGTTGCGGGGTCTTACGGCGTGCGCGGCGAAGTGCGGCTAAAAAGTTTTTGCGCCATCCCAGAGGATATCGAGACCTATTCGCCCCTAACTGACGAAGACGGCAAGGAACGCTATCCGCTGGTCCTGACCCGCCCAATCAAAAACGGCTTTGCGGCGCGTTTGGGTGGGATCGAGACCAAAGAACAGGCAGACGCCATCAACGGCCTCCGCCTGTTCGCGCGGCGTGATCAGCTGCCATCATTGCCTGATGACGAATTCTATCACACCGACCTGATCGAGCTTGAGGTCTACGACACCGGCGGAACGCTGCTGGGTCGTGTGAAGTCGGTACAAAACCACGGCGCCGCAGATCTGCTGGAACTGCACGGGCCGGGGTTGAAAGGCACCGTTTTTCTGCCCTTCACGCTTGAGGTTGTTCCAACCGTGGATCTGGACAAAGGCCGCATCATCGCAGACCCGCCCGAGGGGCTGATCTGATGCGACGCGTTCTGCTGCATCTGGGGCTACACAAGACCGGAACCACTGCAGCTCAGTCGTTTCTGTATGAAAACCGCGAGTTGATCTGGCCACATTTTGCACTGTTGCTGCCTTACAAGACGCGCAAATTGGGGCTGTCAGGTGCTGCGACCCGCCACTCCATCTATGGAACCGTGGGAACGCTGTCCGAATTCAGCTCGCAGGCCCGAGAGTATCTGGCCACGCGGAACTTCGGCACGAAACGTGGCCTGATCGTCAGTGAAGAGAATTTCAGCGGCCTGCGACCCAGCCGCAATATCGAACAGGGGTATGCAGCTACACCCGATCTGGCCGCTTGTCTGGTGGACGCCGTCCGCGATCGGTTCGAGGATCAGGAGGTCAATATCACGATCTACCTGTCCCTGCGCCAGCGCGGAGCGTGGTTGCGCAGCCTGTGGGCTCACGATCTTCAAAGAACCCGTGAAGTCCAGGATTTCGAAACCTTCCGCACGAACATGGATCACCTGCCCCCGCTCGAGGAAACGGTCTCGGAAATTCGCAAGAAACTGCCGTCGGTCACCGTGATCCAAGAGTGGCTGGAAGAGACGCATTTGCGCCGCTTTGGTCCCGGTACGCCTTTTGCCGAATTCCTGAACTTGCCTCGGGAAAAAGCGCAGCTTTTGGTGCCGCCCACAAAATCCAACAGCAGGCTGCCGGAAAGCGTGCTGGCCGAATTGCTGACGCTGAACCGATCCCATCTGGACGAAGCTGAGCTGACCCGGCAAAAAGCGCTGGTAGTAGAGCGGGCAAAGAACGCGATGGTCGGCACAATATGACAGACAAGCCAGGCAAATCTCACGGACGCAAGGCAATCCGACCCACGCTGAAGCCGCGTGAATTGATGACTCCGACCCCTGATCTGCACGGGGTCTGGAAGGCAAAAATCATCACCCTGTTCCCTTCCGCCTTTCCCGGCGTTCTCGGCGAAAGCTTGACGGGCAAAGCCTTGCAAGAAGGGTTGTGGCAATTAGAGACCGTGGATCTGCGCCAGTTCGGCGTTGGCAAGCATCGCAATGTCGATGACACGCCGGCTGGCGGCGGCGCGGGTATGGTGTTGCGCGCAGACGTGCTGGGTGAGGCAATCGAACACACAATGGCTGGCGTGCAGGGCAACTGGCCGCTGATCTACCTCAGCCCGCGCGGTCGCCGCATGGATCAACGTATGATGCAAAACCTCGCACGCTGCGACGGTATGACCTTGCTCTGCGGTCGGTTCGAAGGCGTCGATGAACGCGTGTTGGAACATTACGGCGTTCAGGAAGTCAGCCTTGGGGATTTCGTGATGACCGGCGGCGAGATCGCAGCCCAGGCGCTGATTGACTCAACTGTGCGGTTGATTCCCGGCGTATTGGGCAACCAGGCCTCAGCCGAAGAGGAAAGCTTTTCCTCGGGTCTTTTAGAGCACCCGCAATACACCCGACCCGCAGATTGGAAAGGCCGTCCGATCCCCGACATTCTGATGTCTGGTCATCATGGGCGCATTGCCGAATGGCGGCACCAGATGTCTGAAGAGATCACCCGCAAGCGACGCCCTGATCTGTGGGAACGCTATGAGGAATCCGGGGACGACACACAGGATTGATACCCCGAGTGTGGCTTGTATGCAGCACGTTCCTGTATTTAGCGAACACCACTTGAAGCTGATGTTCTGAAAAAATACTCATCTTGAAGATATTGCAAAATGCGATTTCAATTCAACGCATAACAGGCTGCTAAATGAAAAAAAATCATATGCTTAGCTGTGCTTGCCCTTTCAGCTTGCACAACCAAGCCTCTTGAGATGGCAGTGCCCACTCAGGCGGGCCATAACCTGCACTCCGCAAAGGTCGCCGTGCAATCATGCGCCACCGAGGAAGATATTGGGGGCAACAGCGCGGTGATTGGTGGATACGCCACGAATATCCTGCTGTGGGGCGTGATCCTTGGCCCCATCGTTACGGCGCCCTTCGACGATAAGCTTCGCTCACAGGGTGAAATTGACCAGGTGCACCGCTGCATGACCGAACTTGGCTTCGAGCGACGCGAACTGACTGATGGAGAGCGGTTCTGGCTGCATCACACATCTGGCCAAGAACGGGTACGCCGTCTGGATCACCTTGTGGCCGGAGGAACCATTGAAACTTATGGGGCACCAAGCGGCTAAGTGCCCCCCGCCTTCCATCTGGCCCATATCTCAGGCGGGCCGTTGAATGTGTTGATGTCCACTTTCCCCTGAACGCCAGGAACCAAACCCGTGCCCGTATACTGCCAAAACCGCCACGCGGCCTTGGGGTAAACGTTGCGCGGGTGTCCGGCGACCGACCGCAGCCAGAATTCCGTCTTGGGCAGGCGGGCGATATCGGTGTCACCGTAGAAATCCACGGTCGTATAGACGATCGGGCGGCGGCCATAGTGGCGTTCCAGGATATCAAGGAACCGCTTCGCCTCGGACCGGACGGTGGCGCCATCGGGTCTGATGGTGCAGGTCTTGGAATGTGGCGTCCATTCCATATCCAGCACATGCGGCAGGTCGGCACCTCGGGGCACGTTCTCGATGAACCATTTTGCCTGCTCATGCGCCGGTCGGCAAAAATAGTAATAGTGATAAGCCCCCCATGGAACACCGGCGGCTTGCGCGCCGCGCCGGTGATCATCAAACAAAGGGTCGGCCACGTCCCCCCCCTCGGTCGCCTTGATGAATACGAAACTGACACCGGAGGACTTGGCCCTGCGCCAGTCAATCGGACCCTGCCATCGCGAAACATCGAGCCCGTGAACCGGATAGTGCCCCGGATGCCGGCCTTCCCACTCATGCGGCTTGGCATCCCCAAAGCTTGGAAAAATGACCGAGGGCGACGTGGTGCTCAGAAATGCCTTAGCTTCGACCTGTTGGGGCGGAGGGCTGCTGCGACCGCAGGACAGGGTCGCGAAGGCCAAAACAACCAGCATCAATGCTGTGCGCATGGTATGTTCCTGTTCTAAATTTCTGCTCTTATAATTCCGTCTAGAATGCCTGATCTGCCTGACAAGGCAACGGTGTTGTTGGCCGGTGGCGAAATCTTACCATTTGGCCCTGACCATTCTTGCGATTCAGGCTTGATCCCTGCCCATAAAGCCCGTAAAGCAGCGCAATCCGGTGCCGCGACATGCGACTCCGGTGTTTTGGTTTGCATCATGGCGTGACGCCCGGCTTTCTTCGGCCACGGCGCGGCAGGGCGGACCGGACCAAAGGAATATTCGATCTGACCTCTGGCGGGCTGTACGCAGGACCCGGTGAAGACCAAGAGCTCTCAGGCCGTGCTCAACTTCGTGGACCAACCACGAGCAGATAGGAGAAATGCGATGGACCTGATCGCACAGCTTGAGGCGGAACAGATTGCCGCCCTGGGGAAAGACATCCCCGATTTCAAAGCCGGAGACACCATCCGTGTCGGCTTTAAAGTGACCGAAGGGTCGCGCACCCGTGTACAGAACTACGAAGGCGTCTGCATCGCCCGCAAAGGCGGCAACACCATCGCCGGGGCGTTCACCGTTCGCAAAATTTCGTTTGGCGAAGGTGTGGAGCGTGTGTTCCCGCTGTATTCGACCAACATCGACAGCATCACCGTTGTCCGCCGTGGCCGCGTCCGTCGCGCCAAACTGTACTATCTGCGCTCGCGCCGTGGTAAATCCGCGCGTATCGCAGAAGTCACCAACTACAAGCCCAAGGCTGGCGCCGAAGCGTAAGGAACGGAAAGATGAAAAAAGACATCCATCCCGATTATCACGTCATCGACGTCAAAATGACCGATGGCACCGTAGTTCAGATGAAATCCACCTGGGGCGCCGAAGGCGATCAGCTGGCTCTGGAAATCGACCCCTCTGTGCACCCTGCATGGACCGGTGGTTCGTCGCGCCTGCTGGACGCCGGCGGCCGTGTGTCGAAGTTCAAGAAGAAATACGAAGGTCTGGGCTTCTAAGCCAGACCCGTTTGAGATGCGAAAGGCCGCCCACCGGGGCGGCCTTTTTTGTGGGTAGAACGTTGCCAAAAATAAGTGGCTAAGCCAGCCGCATGATCAATTCGACCTCACCATCGACAAGCCGGCCAGTCGGCGCAAACCCGAACGATTGATAAAGCGGCAGCGCACTGCCAGGTTCGTCGACGACGCTGATCACCAGGTTAGAGCGACCCTTTTTCAAAGCCACGGATTTCGCAAAATCCAATGCGGCTATTCCATAGCCCCGGCCCTGACGAGATTTGTCGACCATCAGCCGCCAGATGTAGACGCCATCCGGGTCGTCCTCGTCATCCAAATCTGCGTCGGGATGCGCCATGTCGACTATGGCAAGCAATCCCACCGCATCGCCGCCATCCCAAATGCCATAGATTTCTGACCCCGGTTCGAAAATCGACTGCGCCATCGTCATTAGATTTGTCGCGACAAACCCTGCCTGATCTTCGCGCACAGACAATGCCGCCAAAGGGCGCAAGTTTTTTTGAGAGAGTAACGCAAACTCAACCATGGCGCCCTACTATCACAACCGGATTTCCAATAGAAGAATTCCGAACGGTCGAAGCGAACTCAACTCTTCGCACGCGTCAGCTCGGCTGCGCTGTGTACGGGCGGCACCGGGCCTCGAAGCAACATCAGCGCCAAAGCCATCCCGACTAGAGCCGCCGCAGCAGCAACAAGCATCGCGCTGTCAAAGGCGTTGTCCTGCAAGTCCCTAAGGGCCTTGGCCAATGCAACGCTAGTTTCAGGATCCATTTTAGCGATCATTTGTTGGATTTGACTCGGCGTCCCATGGGTCAGGGAATGGGCCAGATCTTCTCGCTGGGCGGACCCGGTGGGCAAAGCATTCATGACCTCGGAAATACCTCTGCGGGTCGTTATAGCTTCGGCCAAGCCTCCGACTACGGCCCCTAGTGTCGCGCCAAAATACAGGCAGGCATTAATCACTCCGGACCCTTGCCCGACATGCTCTTCCGGCAAAAGGCGCAGGCCCAGCCGGGGTAGCAGCGAGAAACAGATCCCCAACCCGATACCGACAATCATCAGCTTCCGCCAGATCTCGACATATTGGGTAGAGTTCGAGGTTGTCATCAACAACAAGAACCCACAGGCCATCGCCCCCAAGCCAACCGCAATGGGCCATCGAAAGCTGTAGGGTGCCAGAAACCGGGGTGCGGTGACCGAGATCACGAACATGCTGAGGCTAAGCGGCATGATCGCCAAACCTGCGCCGACAGGCGAGTAACCGAAAGCATCCGGGGATTGAACGAACGTGTTGAAATACACAAAGAAGCAGAACAGCGTGAAGCCGGTGAAGAACATACCAACGGCGGCCATGAAATAGCGCGGATGCTTGAAGTATCGCAGCTCGATCAACGGATCGTCGCTGCGGCGGGATACGATGACAAGGATGATTGTCGCAACCGCAGCGACTCCCAGCGGCATCAATGTCATCGGCGTAGCCCACCCGCTGCTTTCGCCATTGCTAAGCGCGAAGGACAGCGGGCCAAGGAACAACAGCAGCGCAAAAGCACCCGGATAGTCAAACTTGGCCCCGGCCTGACGTGTGTCCGGCACGTATCTGCGCCGGCTGACATGTAGCCCAATCAGGAAGGCGAACATCAGCAACACCAGATCGGTCGCAAACACTGCGCGCCAGCTGATGTAGTGGGCAAAGGCTCCGCCGACGATCGGCCCGACGCCAATGGCAAGACCGACAATTGCACCCCATGCGCCGGTGACACCTGCACGCTGTTCTTCGGGTGTGGCGGCGGTGAGCAATGACAGAGATGTTCCAAACAAGGCCGCAGCCCCTGCACCCTGCGCCCCGCGCCCAAACAAAAGCATCGCGCCATCTTGCGCAAACAGGACCGAGGCGGACCCAATGCCGAAGACAATCATACCAGCAAAGAACACGCCCATCTTGCCGGTGATATCGCCCAACCGGCTGACGATTGTGACCAGCGTAGCGCTGGCCACGGTATAGGTTGCCATCACCCATTGCAGACCGGATGGTGTCAAATCGAACTCGGCCTTGAGGTTCGGCAGGATGGTCGCGACGGCCGTTGTGTTAAACCCAACAACCATCATGCAGATGGCCGTCATCGCCAGCACAACGCGGGCACCCCCCTCGTGTGTTGGGTCAGATGACGTCTTGTCGATCATAAATACACCCCAAAACTCATTGTTCTTAAATGCAATTAATGAGCAGTTTAACGATTTTTGTCGCTGCGCAAAGGGTCGGCTTTAGATCCAGTAGGACAGAGCCACCGGCAGGACGATGATCGTGGCCAGCGTCGACACAAGAATGAAACCAGCAACATCCGGCCCGTATTCCGGAACGTGCTGGTCAATGAAAAGGTAAGTCGCAACCGAGGATGGCATCAGGCAACACAGAATCACCGCGCCACGCTCAGCTCCGGTGAAACCGAACGCCCATACCAAAGTGCTGGCGATTGCAATCGCCATGACCAGATGCAGAACGGTCAACAGCACCGCCCGGCCCAGACTTTTGATCCGCAACGTCGCCAGCGTATGGCCCAATGTCAGCAGCATCAGCGGGATCGACAGCCCACCGAGAATGTCGAAGGATTTTGCCAGCGGCTGAGGCAAGCTTGATCCGCTCGCCATAAGGATCAGTGATAGGATCACTGCATAAATGATCGGGGACGTGACGAGCTTTCTGGGCGAAAACTCACCCGCCGGGATCCACATGCCGATGGTGAAAATGCTGATCAGCACGACTACGACAAAACCCATCGTATAGGCCATTCCCGCATCACCCAACGCAAGCAACGCGATAGGCAGCCCGACATTGCCCACGTTCCCATGCATCAGCGGCGTCAAAAAGGCCCGAACCGGCAGACGCATGGCTTTTAGTGCCAGAAATCCCAACACTCCGAACCCCGCAATGGCCAGCGCTGCGGCCGTCATGACGTCCAGAAAGGTGCCAACCGCAACTTGGGTCGTGGACAGATGCGAGATGATCAGCGTCGGGTACCCAACGCGTGAGACGATCCCACCGATGACTTTGTTGTCGAACGGCGCCTTGATCACAGCATGGGCATAGCCGATCCCGGCACAGATCAGCACCGGCAGAACCACGTTCAGAACGTTCAAAAACAGATGGTCCAACCGGTTCCCCTATCGCCAAACCCTGATTTGAACTGTGAAACACCCCATCCGCTTTGACAAGCACGCGTCCTAACCAACACACCCGGTTGAGTTTTCCAAATTAGAGCCTGATATTGCCCTTCGATGGCGCTTGGGGTTCTTCCATTCCCGGCCTCCACAACATATAGTGGGTCGCAACAACGTGTGGTTAAGCACGGCGGGACGTGGGAATACAAGCATGGCACATATTATCGTAGTGGGGAACGAGAAGGGCGGCGCAGGCAAATCGACCGTGTCGATGCATGTAGCGACCGCACTAGCGCGATTGGGTCACAAGGTCAGCACACTGGACCTTGATCTTCGGCAGCGCAGCCTTGGCCGGTACTTTGAGAACCGCGGTAATTTCCTGAACGGGTCCGAGGTCACTTTGCCTAGCCCTCGCCACCACGATCTGCCCGAGATTGATGCCGCCAAGCTGAAACCCGGCGAAAACATCTATGACCACCGCTTGTCAGCTGCCGTGTCCGAGCTGGAAAGCGACAGCGATTTCATCCTGATCGACTGCCCCGGATCGCACACACGCCTAAGCCAGGTGGCACATTCGCTGGCCGATACGCTGATCACGCCACTGAATGACAGCTTTATCGACTTTGACTTGCTTGCACGGATCGACTCGAAGGGCGAAAAGATCCTAGGCCCGTCGGTCTATTCGGAAATGGTGTGGAACGCGCGTCAGTTGCGCGCGCAGGCGGGACTAAAACCCATCGACTGGGTGGTCGTGCGCAACCGCGTCGGCACCCAGCGCATGGTCAACAAGGAAAAGATGCAGCGCGCGATTGAGATGCTGTCCCAGCGCATCGGCTTCCGCGTCGCCTCGGGTTTCTCCGAGCGGGTTATCTTCCGCGAGCTTTTCCCACGCGGCCTGACCTTGCTGGACCTCAAGGATATCGGGGTCAAACAGCTGAACATTTCGAACATCGCTGCACGGCAAGAGCTGCGCGACATGATGAAAGAGCTTAACCTGCCGGGCGTAGAGATCGACTTCTAACTGCCACGTTCGGGCGTTCCAGTCCCAGCGCTACTATACCTCGCTAAAATCGTAGATCGGGTGCGCCCCTGCCCTTTTGGGCAATGAGTTTTGACAATACCGGCAGCCTGACGCTTCAGCGTCGAGTTAGGGCTGACTCTGGACCGCCATTGGTTTCTTTACCAAAAATACAACCATCCAAAACACCTTTTTGGTATTTTTGATAATCCCAGCTATCTGCTTGCTCTAATAATAGACAACTTTGAATGGATCAGGATGTGAATTCCACACCAGGCTATCAAAGGACAGGACGCCAAAGCGCGCGTTTACGGGAGGACAGCCATGACCGATTCATCCATTGGGACGCCGGAGCAACTCCGCGATCCAAATTACTTTCCAGCCATATACCGGGCCGTGCCGTTGGGGATTCAGCACGTGCTTGCAATGTTCGTGTCAAACGTTACTCCGGCGATTATCGTCGCTGGCGCGGCGGGCTTTGGCTTTGGCTCAAACAGCCCGGATTTTCCCGAATTGCTGTACCTGATCCAGATGTCGATGCTTTTCGCCGGTGTTGCCACGCTGTTGCAAACGGTAACGCTTGGCCCGGTTGGCGCGGCGCTTCCGATCGTACAGGGCACATCATTCGCCTTCATTCCGATCATGATCCCTCTGGTTGCCGGAAAAGGCGTGGACGGTCTTGCCGCCCTGTTTGGGGGCGTGATTATCGGTGGCTTGTTTCATGCCCTGTTGGGCACGGTAATCGGCAGGATACGCTTTGCATTACCGCCTCTGGTCACCGGATTGGTTGTGACGATGATCGGTCTTGCACTGGTAAAGGTCGGCATCGAATACGCGGCCGGAGGCGTACCAGCCAAAGCATCGGGTGCGGAAAGTTATGGTTCATTGTCCAGCTGGACACCTGCGCTGATCGTTGTGTTTGTCACGCTGGGGCTAAAGTTCTTCGCGCGTGGCATGCTTTCCGTTTCGGCTGTCCTGGTCGGTATTTTGGTGGGCTATGTTTATTGCCTACTGGTTGGGAAGCTGCCCGTCGAAGTGATCTCCGGCTCGTGGGAACGCTCTGCGGCTTTCGCACTGCCGCAGCCTTTCAAATACGGTTTCGAGTTCTCGTTCGCCGCAGTAATCGGTTTCTGCCTCATGGCCTTTGTCTCTGCGGTTGAGACGGTCGGAGATGTCTCGGGAATCACCAAAGGTGGCGCCGGTCGCGAGGCGACCGACAAAGAGATTCAGGGGGCCACATACGCGGACGGTTTCGGCTCTGCCATTGCGGGTGTCTTTGGCGGCTTCCCGAACACCTCGTTCAGCCAGAATGTCGGTCTGATCGCTATGACCGGCGTCATGAGCCGCCACGTGGTCACCATTGGTGCCATTTTCCTGATTGTGTGCGGTCTGGTGCCGAAGGTCGGCGGGTTGATCCGAACGGTTCCGATCGAAGTGCTGGGCGGCGGCGTCATAGTCATGTTCGGCATGGTTGTCGCCGCAGGCGTATCCATGTTGTCGGATGTTGTGTGGAACCGTCGCAACATGGTGATTTTTGCGGTTTCGCTTTCGATTGGTCTGGGGCTTCAACTCGAAGTCATGAACGTGGCGCCCGGATCGGCAAATGCGCTACAGCACCTGCCCGACACCCTGCGGGTCCTGGGCGCGTCAGGCATCCTTCCAGCTGCGTTCATCGCTATTGTGCTTAACCTGATCCTGCCAGAGACACTCGCTGATGAGGCGACAGAAGAAGTCTCTGGGGGTATGGCCGGCCACGGGCGCGGCGCGTTGGTTAAGGACGATCACGTCTGAGCCAGAAACCATTGCCTGAGCCTGTTCACAATTGGATAGGCCCAAGCCGTAACAAATTTCGGCAACGAAAAGCAAACTTAATCCCGTGCGTCATTCGCCTTGTAAACCGTAAACAGTTCCTTCGGTTCCGGCACTCCACGCAGCATGTAACGACCGACAGAGACCAGCTCTGACGCGGCAGGTCGCGCCGCCTTTGCCACGTCATCCGAGATCAGGATCCGTTGACCCAGCGACCTGTGCATTCCGGCAATCCGCGCGGTCTGGTTGACGGTCGGGCCGATGACGGTGAAGTCGAGGCGGTTCTCAGAGCCGATATTGCCGTACAGAATCTCACCCGCGTGCAGGGCCAGCGTATAGTTCGACACAGGTAGGCCATCGGCAGAACGTTGTGCGTTCAGTTTCGCCATCGATGCCTCCAATTCGGCGACGGCCGCCAATGCCGCACGCGCATCCGCATCAATCTCGCCTACATCGAACATGGCCATCAACCCGTCGCCCATGAACTTGAGGATGCTTCCGTCGCATTTGTGGACCACGTCGATAGCAGCGGCCAGATACTCGTTTAGCATCTCAATAAGGGCATCGCCCGGCAGCTCTTCGGACAGGCTGGTGAACCCCTCAAGGTCAAAATTCCAGATTACTGCATCGATCTGCTGAAGCGACCCGCGCCTGATTTCGCCGGATAAAACGCGCCGACCGGCATCACGGCCCAAATAGACGCGCATCAGGTCCTTTGATATCCGCTGGTTGTTTGCCGATTTCAAAGCCAACCCGAGATGCGGCAGCGCTGTATTGATCAACGCCAGATCGCTGTCCTTGAACCCCTCGGGCGCGTTTGACGTCCAGGACAACAATACACCGTTCACCGCCTTTTTGGCGTCCTTCGGCTGATTATGAGTCGGAATGTCAAAGGACACACCCGTCGCGTAATATTCAGTGGCGCCATGTTCGCGCAGTTCATTCAGCAAGGGAAATCGGCTGGGTTCGTTCTGATCCACCAACCGTTCGTGCACGACGCTTTCGCCTTCGTTCAGAACAGCAAACAGAGGGCTAGCACGCCATTGATCGCTGGGCTGTTCAGAGTATTCGAACTTTTGATATTCCCCTCCCTTGCCGTAATACCAGCTATAGCCGGTTCCGCCATAAATCGGGTGCAGGGTCGACTGGGCCGCATGAAATCGCATCAGCGGAACGCCCAGTTCCACCAGGCGATTGCAGTACTCTTCCAGCAGTTCTTCTTTTTCGACACCCTCAAGCCCGCGCGCCACCAGCCAGTTGATCAGATCGCTTGATTTTGCCGTATCGGCATCCAAGGTCGTCATGTTTTGTCCCATTTTTGTTCTGGGCTTCATCTGGGAATTGAGGCGGTGAATTACCAGTGGTCAATCCATATGCGCCAAACGCCGAAGCATTTTGCGCAACAGTTCTGCTTCGTTCCGGGAAAACAGGCCAGCAAGCTTTGTATCATAGGCCTCGGCCACCAAGCGCAAATCCCTGTAAACCGACTGACCTGCGGATGTCAGCGTTAATTGTTCAACCCGGCGGTCGGATGTGTCGCGTTTACGGGCTAAGTATCGGCGCTGTTCCAGTTTCGAAACTGCACGGCTGACCTTGGTTTTGTGAATTTTGGCACGCTCACCTATTTCTTTTGCAGTCATCTCGCCGTAATTTCCCAGATGAAACAAGACGCGCCATTCGGTGCGAAGCATTCCGTAACGGTCCTTATAGACCTGCTGAAACTCTAGCGAACTTTCTTCGGCTGCACGGTTCAGCAGGTACGGCAGGAATTCCTGCAGATCAAAGTCATCTTTTTTGGCAGATTTGTCCTGAGTCATGCTTGTTAGTTACAAAATCAACTATTACTCGACAAGCAGCAATTGGAGGAACACAGGATGAACCATCCGACGGATCCGCACAAAATGACGCAAGCCAGCACGCCCGTTGGCACGCAAGCAGGCTATATGCCCGGCTTTGGAAATGATTTTGAGACGGAAGCCCTGCCCGGCGCGTTGCCGCAGGGTATGAACAGCCCGCAGCGTTGCAACTACGGTCTTTATGGTGAACAGCTTAGCGGCACGGCCTTTACAGCCAATCCGCCCGAGCGCACGTGGTGCTATCGCATTCGCCCGTCGGTCAAGCATTCGCACCGTTATGAAAAAATCGAACTACCACACTGGAAATCCGCGCCCTGCGTTGACCCGGACGTGATCAGCCTTGGCCAATACCGCTGGGACGCAGTGCCTCATTCCGATGACGGGCTGACATGGCTCACCGGTATGCGCACCATGACAACGGCAGGGGATGTGAACACGCAGGTGGGCATGGCCAGCCACATCTATCTGGTCACGGAATCCATGGTGGATGACTATTTCTTTTCGGCCGATTCCGAGTTGTTGGTGGTGCCGCAGGAAGGTCGTCTGCGGTTCGCAACAGAGCTGGGAATCATTGATCTGGAACCCAAGGAAATCGCCATTCTCCCCCGTGGCCTCGTGTACCGTGTCGAGGTGCTGGAAGGCCCAGCGCGCGGATTTGTCTGCGAGAACTACGGCCAGAAGTTCGAATTGCCCGGCCGCGGTCCAATCGGGGCCAACTGCATGGCCAATCCACGCGATTTCAAGGCTCCGGTGGCGGCGTTTGAAGACCGCGAGGTGCCTTCGACCGTGACGGTCAAATGGTGCGGGCAGTTCCATACCACAAAGATTGGTCAAAGCCCGCTGGACGTGGTGGCGTGGCACGGGAACTACGCGCCCTACAAATATGACCTGCGCACCTATTGCCCGGTCGGCGCAATTCTATTCGACCATCCCGATCCGTCGATCTTTACCGTCCTGACAGCGCCCTCTGGGCAACCGGGCACCGCCAATATCGACTTTGTCCTGTTCCGCGAACGCTGGATGGTGGCCGAGGATACTTTCCGCCCGCCCTGGTATCACAAAAACATCATGTCCGAGTTGATGGGCAACATATACGGCCAGTACGACGCCAAACCGCAGGGGTTTGTTCCGGGCGGCATGAGCCTGCACAACATGATGTTGCCGCATGGGCCGGATCGGGAGGCGTTTGAGAAAGCATCAAACGCCAACCTCGGGCCAGACAAGCTGGACAACACGATGTCCTTCATGTTCGAAACCCGTTTCCCGCAGCATCTGACACCATTTGCAGCCAACGAAGCCCCGTTGCAGGATGACTACATCGACTGCTGGACGTCGCTTGAGAAAAAGTTCGACGGCACACCGGGCAAAAAGTGACACCCAAAAGAGGTCTGAATACATGCCATTGATGAAATCCTGGGTGGCCTCGGCCAATGAGGCCGATAACCCGTTTCCCCTGAACAACCTGCCTTACGGTGTTTTCTCGACCGAAGGCGGCGATCCGCGCTGTGGCGTCGCGATTGGTGACATGATCCTGGATGTCACCGCCGCTGAGACCAATGGTCTGATCGAACTGGCCGACGAGCCGCTCTTTGACCTGCCTTTCTGGAACCCGCTGATGGAGGAAGGTCCTGCCGTCTGGGCTGCATTGCGCAACCGCCTGACCGCATTATTGGCCGAAGGCGCCGAAGAACAGGCGCAGGTTGAACCGTTGCTTATTGCTCAGATCGACGCCGAAATGCACATGCCTTTCGCCGTCAGCGAATACACCGATTTCTATGCCGGACGTCACCACGCGCAAAACGTCGGCACCATGTTCCGCGGACCGGAAAATGCCCTTCCGCCAAACTGGTTGCATATCCCCATCGGGTATAACGGCCGGGCTTCATCCGTTGTCGTGTCGGGGACCGATATCCGTCGGCCATGGGGTCAGCTCAAGTCGCCCGACCATGACATGCCCGCTTTTCTACCTAGCCGTCGTTTTGACATCGAGCTTGAGATGGGCGCGATTGTCGGTACACCCTCGGACGGACCCATCTCGGTTCAGGAGGCCGACGACAACATCTTTGGCTACGTTCTGCTGAACGATTGGTCCGCACGCGATATTCAGGCCTGGGAATATCAACCCTTGGGGCCGTTTCAAGCCAAAGCCACAGCCACTTCGATCAGCCCGTGGATTGTGACAAAGGCGGCACTGGAACCCTTTCGCTGCGACACGCCTGCGCGTGAATTCGAGTTATTGGATCACATCAAAGACTGCGGTCCGATGCTGTATGACATTGATTTGGAGGTCACGATGGAGCCCGACGGCAAGGACGCCACAGTCATTGCCCGAACAAATTACAACGAAATGTACTACTCGGCCGCCCAACAACTGGCACACCATTCGACCTCAGGCGGCCCAATGAACACGGGCGATCTGCTTGGGTCTGGCACGATTTCCGGTCCAACAAAATCAGAGCGGGGCTCGCTGTTGGAACTCAGCTGGGGCGGAAAGGAACCGCTGACGCTGGATACCGGTGAAACCCGCACTTTTATCGAGGACGGTGACACACTGACCCTGACAGGTGCTGCCAAGGGCAAAGGTTACACCATCGGGTTTGGCGACTGTGTCGGGACCCTGCTGCCCGCCCTTGAAAACCCATACGCCCGATAAGGAACTCATCATGTCCAAGGCATTCGCGTCCCAAGGGGACATGTCGGAAAAGAAGATCTCTTTCACGGAGGTCGGCGAGGGCCTTTATGCCTTCACCGCCGAAGGCGATCCGAATTCAGGCGTCATCATCGGCGATGATAGCGTCATGATTGTCGAGGCGCAGGCGACCCCGCGCCTGGCCAACAAGGTGATCGAATGTGTGCGGTCCGTCACCGACAAACCGATCACCCACGTTGCGCTGACCCACTACCACGCGGTTCGCGTACTGGGTGCCAGTGCGTTTGGTGCGCAGCAGGTCCTGATGTCGGACATGGCGCGCGCCATGGTCGTTGAACGCGGGCAAGAGGACTGGGACAGCGAGTTTCAGCGTTTCCCCCGCCTGTTTGAAGGCCATGAAAGCATCCCCGGCCTGACCTGGCCCACCACCACATTCAGTGACACGATGACGGTTTATCTGGGTAATCGTCGGGTCGATCTTATGCATTTGGGCCGCGCCCACACCGCAGGTGATATCGTCATTCACGTACCCGACCAGAATGTCATGTTCACCGGTGACATCGTCGAATACCACTCGGCCTGTTATTGCGGTGACGGGCATTTCAGCGATTGGGGCGATACGCTGGATGAAATCAAGTGGTTCGACGTCGATGCCATCGCACCTGGTCGCGGAAACGCCCTGGTTGGCAAGGACATGGTCAATGCAGCGATCGAAAACACTCGTGACTTTGTCGAAAGCACCTACCGCCCGGCTGCGAAAGTGGCGGCACGCGGAGGATCTCTGAAAGAGGCATGGGATGCAGTGCGCGCAGAGTGCGATCCGAAATTCGCCGATTACGCGATCTACGAACATTGCCTGCCTTTCAATGTCGCCCGCGCCTATGACGAAGCCCGCGGCATTGACACGCCCCGTATCTGGACCGCCCAGCGCGACTTGGAGATGTGGGAGGCCCTGCAGGGCTGAAGAAGACGAGCAAACTTGATCCAGATCGTTTTGCACAGGGGAAATAGGTGGAATCATAGGGCAAGGCCTTCTGGCGCGTGCGTGCCAGAGGGCGGGATCTAGTGCGCCCACGGCGCCTGAGTATCGGGGGAGAGCCCATGAACAATATTTTCGAAGTTCCACTCTATGCCTATCAACGCAGCCCGGATCAGGACACGGCAAGCTCGGTACGACACAAGGTTATCGTGATTGGTGCCGGCCCGGTTGGGTTGGCCGCGGCCATTGATCTGGCCCAGAAAGGGGTCCCCGTCGTCGTGCTGGACGACAATGACAAGGTTAGTTTTGGCAGCCGAGCGATCTGCTTTTCACAGCGGTCTCTGGAAATCGCCGACCGTCTGGGCGCCGGGGTTAAGTTGGTCGATAAAGGCGTGCTGTGGGATGCCGGCAAAGTCTTTTTTGACAACCGGCAGGTCTATGAGTTTCACCTGCAACCCGACGCGGGCTATGCGCACCCCGCCTTCATCAACCTGCAACAATACTATTTTGAAAAAGCGCTAGTTGAACGGGTACGGGAACTGCAGGCCGAGGGCGCGCCGATTGAAATTCGCGGCCAGAACAAGGTCGAAGCCGTCGGTACCCACAACGATCACGTCAAGCTTGAAGTCGAAACTCCCGAAGGCCCCTATAACGTTGAGGCGGATTGGCTGATTGCCTGTGACGGTGCAAACTCGCCAACCCGCCGCATGCTCGGCTTGGATTTCGAAGGCCGCGTATTCGAAGACAACTTTCTGATCGCTGACGTGGTGATGCAGGCGGACTTCCCGACCGAACGCTGGTTCTGGTTCGACCCGCCGTTCAATCGCGGACAGTCTGCCCTGCTACACAAACAACCCGACAACGTGTGGCGGATCGACCTGCAACTAGGAAGGGACATCGATCCCGAGCAGGAAAAACAACCTGAAAACGTGATCCCCCGGCTTAAGGCGATGTTGGGCGAAGAGATCAATTTCGAACTTGAATGGGTCTCGATCTATACGTTCCAATGCCGTCGGATGGAGCGGTTCCGCCATGGTCGCGTTTTGTTTGCTGGCGACAGCGCTCATCAGGTCAGCCCCTTTGGCGCGCGTGGGGCCAACTCTGGCCTGCAGGACACAGACAACCTGTGCTGGAAACTAAAGATGGTTATTGACGGCGACGCGCCCGAGCTTTTGCTGGACAGCTACAACCGCGAACGGGTCGAAGCCGCTGATGAGAATATACGCATGTCCACCCTATCGACGGAATTTATCACGCCCAAATCCGATATGTCGCGACTTTTACGGGATGCGGTTTTGGACCTCAGCGAGCACTACGCGTTTGCGCGCCCGCTGGTCAATTCCGGCCGGTTGAGCACACCATGCGCATATTCCGGATCATCGCTGAGTTCTGCGGATGCTCTGACCGGGCCAGAGATCACGCGCCCCGGTTCCGCCTGCCCCGACGCGCCTTTGGGTGATGAATTTTTGCTGCCCAAGTTGGCCGGAAAATTCACGCTGCTGACGATAGATGCGGATGCACCCGACAGTATCGAAGAGGGCGGTGTACAGGCGACGCGGCTGGCCCTGTCGGTCAAGGATGACCTGTCTTTGGAGTTGAAGCGCAGGTATCTGGGTGATGCCACAGGCGCGGTGTACCTGATCAGGCCTGACCAACACGTTGCAGCCCGTCGCGACACGTTCGAAGAAAACGCATTCCGGCAGGCGATCCGCCGGGCAACAGGTAAGGAGTGAGCGACATGACCGATCTGATCCTTTCCCCCAATCTTGAAAATGCCGACGGTTTCTATGCCGATTTGGTGGCGGCGCATGATGGGCTGGTCAAAGCCGACAGTGACGCCCTGAATGCACGTCTGGTTCTGGTCCTGGCCAATCACATCGGCAATGCAAATGTATTGTCTAGCGCCCTGAAAGCCGCCACGCTGAAGGACACCTGACGAACTGAGGAGATCGATGATGAGCGGCGTGGTGTTGTATGACTTTTGGCGGTCTTCGGCCAGCTACAGGGTGCGCATCGCGCTGAATCTGGCCGGGATCACCTATCGCGGAGTGTCGGTTGATCTGGCAGCGGGCGAACAAAGGTCCGACCACCACTTGGCGCGTAATCCACAGGGGCTGGTCCCCGTGCTCGAGATTGACGGGCTGCGGTTGACGCAATCTCTGGCCATTATCGACTACCTTGACCAAACTCGCGGCCTTGGACTGTTGCCTCCGGAACCGGCGGCCCGGGCGCATGCGCTGGCTTTGGCGCAATCCATCGCGGTTGATGTGCATCCGGTCTGCAACTTGTCCGTCGCGCAGTATGCGACCGCGCTGAGTGATGGTACTGACGGTATGCCCGGTGACTGGATGCGCCATTTCATTCGCCCCGGTCTACTGGCTTTTGAGGCGCTTCTCGAGGGTTTTGAACAAGCACCCTATTGCACCGGGACCAAGCCCGGACTGGCCGATGTTTGCCTGGTCCCGCAAATGTACAATGCGCGCCGTTGGGACGTGGATTTATCGGACTTGCCGCGCAGTTTAAACGCCGAGGCCGCTTGTGCCGAACATCCCGCCTTTGCCGCAGCCCACCCAAATCTCCACGCAACCACTTGATCTGGCGCACAGAGCCTGTGTGACGGCGCAAGTGGCAATACCAATTGCAGCGCCGTACCTTGTTCGAAACGTATGCAAGAGGCCCCAATGTCAGAGATCACCGGCTATCACGCCCATGTCTATTACGACGCAAATACGCAAGCCATTGCCCAGCAGGTCTGTGAAGAGGTCGCCGATCTGTTTCCAGTGCAGATGGGGCGCATGCATGCCAAAAATGTAGGCCCCCACCCGCGATGGAGCTGCCAGTTGGGCTTTGACCCGGACGCGTTCGATCAAGTCATGCCTTGGCTAATGCTGAACCGACAGGGCCTGACCATCTTCACCCACCCCGAAACCGGCGACCATCTGGCGGATCATCGGGACCGGGCCATCTGGATGGGTGAAATGCTGGATCTTGATCTGTCGATCTTTGACAAGGTGGGCACTTAAGTCACCGCCTTTGCCTGATCCCGCAATTTGAACTTTTGGATCTTGCCAGTCGAGGTCTTGGGTAAAGGTCCAAACACCACCGTTTTGGGGGCCTTAAAATGGGCCATGTTTTCCCGACAGAAGCCGATGATATCAGCCTCACTCGCCTGCGCGTTTGGCTTAAGTTCGATGAATGCACAGGGCGTTTCGCCCCATTTGTCATCCGGGCGCGCAACCACGGCGGCCTCCATCACCGCCGGGTGCTTGTAAAGGATATCCTCAACCTCGACGGATGAGATATTCTCACCCCCCGAAATGATGATGTCTTTCGACCGGTCCTTAAGCGCGATGTAACCGTCCGGATGCATCACCCCCAGATCGCCAGAGGCAAACCATCCACCCCGGAACGCCTTATCTGTGGCTTCGGCGTTCTTGAGGTAGCCTTTCATAACGACGTTTCCTTGCATGAAAATCTCACCCATCGTCTCACCATCAGCAGGCACAGGTTCCAACGTGTCCGGGTCCGCAACCATCAGCCCCGACAGAGCCGTATAGCGCACACCCTGACGGACCTTCAGCGCGGCGCGGTCTTCGGCCCCCTTGTCGTTCCATTCATCCTTCCAGGCACAGACCACTGACGGGCCATAAGTCTCGGTCAATCCATAGACATGGGTAACTTCGACGCCCATGTTTTCCATGCTTTCGATCACCGCAGCGGGTGGCGGCGCGCCAGCGGTCATCACTTTGATCTCATGATCGAAATCCTTGAGGTGATCAGGCGCATTGGCAAGCATGTTCAGAACGATCGGCGCGCCGCAGAAATGCGTGACTTTCTCATCCCGGAACGCCGCATAAATCGGTTCGTCCCGCACGGCCCGCAGGCAGACGGAAACCCCCGCATTGGCGGCCATCGCCCAGGGGAAACACCAGCCGTTGCAGTGGAACATCGGCAGGGTCCACAAATAGACCGAGTGCTTTGGCATGTTCCAGTCCAGCAGGTCCGACTGCGCGTTCAGCGCGGCCCCTCTGTGGTGGTA
The DNA here is from genome assembly GCF_059611225.1 of Ruegeria sp. CDSA246. Lineage (NCBI taxonomy): Bacteria > Pseudomonadati > Pseudomonadota > Alphaproteobacteria > Rhodobacterales > Roseobacteraceae > Ruegeria > Ruegeria sp. CDSA246. The sequence continues at coordinate 243,815 of NZ_JBXWPD010000006.1, forward strand.
CACGACGCCCTTGGGATTGCCTGTTGTCCCCGAGGTATAGTTCAGCGTGATCGCGTCCCACTCATCCTTGGGAAGCGACCAGTTGAATTCAGGGTCGCCCTCGTCCAGCAAGGCGTCATAGGTCAGGCCGCCCAGCTTCTCACCACCGTCAAAGCTCGGGTCCTCGATATCGACGATCAGTACATCGTGATCCACCTGTTTCAGCGCCTCTTTGACCACGCCTGAGAACTCGGGATCGACCAGAAGGACCTTGGATTCCGCGTGGTTCAGTATGAAGGCAATGATCGGTGCGTCCAATCGAGTGTTGATGGCATTCAGAACAGCACCTGCCATCGGCACGCCAAAATGCGCCTCATACATTTCCGGAATGTTGGCGGCGATGATAGAAACAGTGTCGCCCGTACTGATTCCACGTGCCGACAATGCGCCTGCCAAACGACGACAGCGGGCATAGGTTTCAGCCCATGTATAGCGGCGCGCGCCGAATACCACCGAAGGGTAATCCGGATAAATCTGCGCCGTCCGCTCGATAAAACTCAGCGGTGACAGCGGAGTATAGTTTGCCCGGCACTTGTCCAAATGACGCTCGTAGATGCTGGCCTGTGTCATTTACTAACCCTCCCTCGTCCATTTCGGCGAATTGAGCACAAAGTTGATCCTCTGACAAACCCGTAAAAATACGGCGCGGCCATGGACTGGAATTACGGGATGGTGCAATCTGGCCCTATCTCCGACAGAGCTTTCGCGGTGATCTGAGCCATCGAAACACAAAGCCGGGAAAGCCCATTTTTGGCAACCCGCGCCCCAGTCATTCTGAAAGGACATGTCATGGACGGCACGTTCAACGAAAACGATCTCTCCCACGTGGTCGAGGCCGACCGCGCCCATATCTGGCACCACCTGCTGCAGCATAAGCCATTGGAAACCAATGATCCGAAGATCATTGTCGAAGGCAAAGGCATGCGCGTCTGGGACCAGAATGGCAAAGAACACCTTGATGCTGTGTCCGGCGGCGTCTGGACCGTAAACGTCGGCTATGGCCGCGAATCGATTTGTAAGGCGGTTCATGACCAGCTGATGAAGCTGTGCTATTTCGCCAATACCGCAGGGTCTATTCCCGGTTCGATCTTTGCTAAAATGCTGATTGAAAAAATGCCGGGCATGAGCCGGGTCTACTACACCAACTCCGGCTCTGAGGCGAACGAGAAGGTGTTCAAGATGGTTCGCCAGATCGCGCACAAGCGCTACGGCGGCAAGAAAACTAAGATTCTGTACCGTGACCGCGACTATCACGGCTCGACGCTGGCAACCATGTCTGCAGGCGGTCAGGACGAGCGTACGGCGCAGTACGGCCCCTTCGCGCCCGATTTCGTCCGCGTTCCCCACTGCATGGAATACCGCAAGCACGAGCTGGACGGCGCGCCTGAAGAAAACTTTGGCGTCTGGGCCGCGGATCAGATCGAAGAAGTGATCCTGCGCGAAGGTCCCGAAACCGTTGGCGCCCTGTGTCTTGAGCCTGTGACCGCAGGTGGTGGCGTCATCGAAGCGCCCGAAGGGTATTGGGAACGCGTGCAGGAAATCTGCAAAAAGTACGACATCTTGCTGCATATCGACGAAGTTGTCTGCGGCGTGGGCCGTACCGGCACCTGGTTCGGTTATCAGCAGTACGGCATCAAGCCGGACTTCGTGACCATGGCCAAAGGCGTTGCCTCAGGTTATGCGGCGATTGCCGTGATGGTCACCACCGAGGAAGTCTTTGACATGTTCAAGGACGACATGTCGGACCCGATGAGCTATTTCCGCGACATCTCGACCTTTGGTGGCTGCACCGCCGGTCCAGCTGCGGCAATCGAAAACATGCGCATCATCGAAGACGAGAACCTGTTGCAGAACTGCACCGACATGGGCAACCGGATGCTGGGCAACCTGCAGGCGCTGATGGAAAAGCACGAAGTTATCGGCGACGTGCGCGGCAAGGGCCTGTTCCTGGGTGCTGAACTGGTCGCAGATCGTGCCACCAAAGAGCCGATGGACGAGAAAAAGGTTCAGGCGGTCGTTGCCGACTGTATGGCGCAGGGCGTCATCATCGGTGCCACCAACCGTTCGATCCCCAGCCGCAACAACACGCTGTGCTTCTCGCCTGCACTGATTGCAACCGCAGACGACATCGACCAGATCACCGACGCGGTCGACGGCGCACTGGGTCGTGTATTCGGCTGAACCTAACTGAATACATCTGCCACCACTCACGCAATCACGGCAGATGAACTTAAACCGGCGCGCCACCCGCGCCGGTTTTTTGTGTTTACGCATATGGGTTTGTCAAATGCGTCTACTCCAGTACCCTGTAGTTATTACACCCCATGCAGGAGACGTGTCCAATGGTACTCAAGCTCATCCGAAGCCTCGCCGCCGTGGCCACCCTTGCGGTCACCACCCCTTCCAGCGCTGATGAAGGCAGCGGCTTTCCCCAGATCGTCGGCACCTGGCACGGCACCTATCTGGTGGCCTTCGCCAAATCGAACCCAAATCACGGGAAAGGTCTGCTGAAAACCGAGATGGAGCTGGAAGTCACCAAACTGGACGGCAATCTCATCACTGCCACCAACCGCTGGCGGCGTATCGGCGATGAAGAGTGGGTCGTAGAAGAAGCTATGGGCACTTTCAGTCTGGACGACCCCACCCGCTTTGTTCTGGCCGAGGCTGGGATTTCGGGCGAAGACGTCTCGGCGGGGATTTTCAACGGGGTCTACCTGGATGACGTGATCATGGTCACCTATGCCGGTCCGGGAACCGGCGTGGCGTTTGCGGCGCAGTTGGTGAAGAAAGACCCAAACAAATAGGCTTATGGCTCCGTTGAAATTAGCAAAACTCGCCAGCCAAAGTTTGGCCGCCATCCTTACTCTTGCCGTTATGCCGCCACTGATGCAGACTTGTTTCAGGAAGGATGTCTGCTTAACCGCATAGCAAGTTGGCAGACCACCCAGCGCGACACCATTCTTTGAGAGGAGTGTGTCATGGCATCCAAAACTACAGGGTCCACACCACCGGACAACATGACGCCGCAACATGCGGCCATGCCCCAAATCAACAAGGTAACTACAGGTGATGTCACCGAGTCGCTGAAGGCAGGGTTTTCCGACTTTCTGGCGCGCCCCTTCATGAGTGGGTTCTTCGGCCTGTTCTATGCGGTTTTCGGAATCCTGATGGTTTGGAGTCTGGTCTGGCTTGGAAAGATCTGGATGATCATTCCCGCCATTGTTGGATTCCCGCTGGTCGCGCCTTTCGCTGCCGCCGGGCTCTACGAAATGTCCCGTCGGTTGCAGAACGGAGAGAGGTTCGGCTGGTCAGAAATCCTGACTGTGATGGCCAATCAGCGCAAACGCGAAATGGGATGGATGGCCTTTGTCACCCTGTTCATTTTCTGGGTTTGGATTTACCAGATCCGGCTTTGGCTTGCGATCACCCTGCAAAACGCATCATTTTCGGATTTTGAAGGGTTCTTGAATACCGTATTCTTCACACCTCAGGGCTGGGCTTTCCTTGCCATTGGCACCTGCGTCGGCGCATTTCTGTCGGCGGTCCTTTTTTCGGTCACCGTCATTGCCATGCCCATGTTGCTTGACCGGGAAACCAATTTTGTTTCCGCCATGTTGACTTCTTTGCGCGTCGTCGCGGAAAGCCCGGGTGTCATGCTCACTTGGGCTGCGATCATCTCGGTTACCATGCTGTTGTCGCTGGTTCCGGCATTTCTGGGCCTGATCTTCACCCTGCCGATCCTTGGCCACGCCACGTGGCATCTTTATCAACGGGCGGTACCACCAGCGCAGGAATAATCTATCCGAGCATCACCATGGACGTTATGCGCTTTAGTTTACCGAAGTGTTGCTGAGTTCACTTTCGGCTATCACTGAAAAAGGCCGCCCCAAACGGGACGGCCCTTCATTCACTGTCTCTCGAAAGAGGATCAAGCAGCCAGAGCGGCCTGAGCTTTGGCGACGATCGTGCCGAACGCTTCCGGTTCGTGCACGGCCAGGTCGGCCAGAACTTTACGATCCACTTCGATTCCGGCCAGGGTCAGGCCGTTGATGAAGCGGGAATATGTCAGTGCTTCGTCATGCGAACGGACAGCAGCGTTGATACGCTGGATCCACAGCGCGCGGAAGTTGCGCTTGCGGTTCTTACGGTCGCGGGTTGCATACTGGTTCGCCTTGTCGACGGCCTGACGGGCAACCTTGAAGGTGCTCTTGCGGCGGCCATAGTAACCTTTGGCGGCCTTGATAACCTTCTTGTGACGGGCGTGAGTTACGGTTCCACCTTTAACGCGGGACATCTCTTAATCTCCTCTTAGCGGTCGTAGGGCATGTAGCCCTTGACGATCTTGGCGTCGGGGGCGGACAGGGTGGTGTTGCCACGGGCGTCGCGGATGAACTTTTTAGTCCGCTTGATCATGCCGTGACGTTTGCCGGCTTGGCCAGCAAGGACCTTACCGGTCGCAGTCACCTTAAAGCGCTTTTTGGCGCTCGACTTTGTCTTCATCTTAGGCATTTCCGTCTCCTTTCGGGGTTCGGTTTCAGACGCGACTCGGCATGCCATCTCGGCCGGTCACGCGATCAGAAGCGCCGTTTACGCAAGTTCGGTCATACTGGCAAGGGGTTTTGGACCAGAATCTGCGCTTTTTACAGCCTGATCAGGCACCGGGGCGACCAAGGTCGCCCCGATGGTTTGATTTAGTGTTCGAATTTGCGGATTTCGCCGGTCTTCAGTCGGCTCGCATAGCTGGCCAGTTCTTCACGTACCACTTTCATCAGGAAGTAGAGTGCAAAGACGTTCACGACCGCCATCGCAAAGATCGCCGCGTCCGAGAAGTCGATGACCGGACCAAGATTGGCCGCAGCCCCGATGATAACGAAAATGCAGAAGATGACCTTGAAGATCAGTTCCTTGGTGTGGCCTTCCCCGAACAGGTAGGTCCAGGCCTTGAGGCCATAGTAGGACCAGCTGATCATGGTCGAGAAGGCAAACAAGACCACCGCAATCGCCAGTACATATGGGAACCAGCTGAAGGCACTACCAAAGGCAGCAGAGGTCAGGCTGACGCCCGAGTTGCCGTCCACAGTTGCAATGGCATTACCCGCTTCGTTCAGCATATATTTGCCGGTTTCCGGATCGACGATCAGCTGCTGGGTGATGATGATCACCAGCGCCGTCATCGTACAGATCACGACCGTGTCGATGAACGGCTCAAGCAGCGAGACAAAGCCTTCGGTGATCGGCTCTTTGGTCCGAACAGCCGAGTGCGCAATCGCCGCAGAACCCACGCCCGCTTCGTTCGAAAACGCGGCACGCCGGAAGCCCTGGATCAGTGCCCCGACCATACCACCAGCGACGCCGAGGCCGGTGAAGGCACCTGCGAAAATCTGGCCGAACGCCCAGCCGATTTGATCAGCATTCATGATGATAATCACCAATGCCGCGGCCACATATAGGATGCCCATGAACGGAACGACCTTTTCGGTCACCCGTGCGATGGATTTCAGGCCGCCCACAATGACAAGGAACACGATGATTGCAAAGACAACCCCTGTGATCCATCCGGGATAGTCGCCCGTGATGCCCGCGATCTGTTGGTGCGCCTGATTGGCCTGGAACATATTGCCCCCGCCCAGCGCGCCCAGAATACAGAAGATCGAGAACAGGACGGCCAGAATCTTGCCTCCAGGCAGACCCAGCTCGTCAAAACCCTTGGACATATAGTACATTGGACCGCCGGAAACGGTGCCATCCTCGTATTCGTTGCGGTATTTCACGCCCAACGTACATTCGGTGAATTTCGACGCCATGCCCAGAAGGCCCGCGACAATCATCCAGAAGGTGGCACCCGGTCCGCCAATCCCTACGGCAACCGCCACACCGGCAATGTTGCCAAGTCCGACAGTACCCGACAGTGCCGTGGCCAGAGCCTGAAAGTGGCTGACCTCACCCGCGTCATTGGGATCGGAGTAGTCGCCTTTCACAAGGCTGATCGCGTGGCCAAAGAACCGCAGCTGCACAAAGGCAAAGTACAGCGTGAAAACAGTCGCCGCGACGACCAGCCAACCCACGATCCACGGGAAACTGGTTCCCGGAAACGGCGCAAAAATAAAGCTGACAAATGGCCCGGTAAAATCGGCAAATGCCTGATTGATCTTGTCGTCCAGCCCGGGCGCCTCTTGCGCCATCGCAGGAGCGGCGATCAGGGCGGCGACTACAGCCAGCCAGAGATGTTTCAACATAGTCATTCTCATCCCTCCCGTCAGTTCACAACAGTGACTGGCACATCGGCGTGCATGACCAGATTTTGGGTCGAGCTGCCAAACAAGCGTTTCTTGAATCCATCGGCCGAGGCGCGCCCGACGATGATCTGCGAACCGCCATTCTCGACGGTGATTGCGTTCAGAGTTTCGGCCACGTCGCCATGACGCACGATGCCCTGCACTGTGTAACCATCTGCGGTCAGAGCCTCGACAGCCGGGGTAACAATCCGGTTCGTCGCAAGTTCGATTTCTTCTTCACGCCGCTTGTGCCGCAATGCGTTCTCTTCTGGGGTTTGAAAAGTAAATGGGGACCATTCGATGACATAAACAACCAGCAATTCACACGTGCCAATTCGGCCAGCCAGATCCTTGGCAAAGGCGATGGCGCGTTCTCCGGTTTCTGTCCCGTCCAGTCCAATGACAATTTTCGTTGTCATGACGTTCCTCCAATAATTTTGGTTATGCCGGGACCCGTGCCCCCGGCAGGGCAGCCGGAACCTGGAACTTATTAAGTGGACCGCCCATGCGCCCGAGTATCCCGGAAAAACCCCAAAAAACAGAGAGTTATCTTATGGGCGCAAGCAATAATTCGCTATATTGTTGAAATTGTTGTTACTTTTCCGCCTAAAATTTAGGCGTATCGGTTTGATACTATGTTTCGCCGAGCCCGGCATTGCTGTCATCAGCCGGGATCGGTGTTATAGATCAGCCGTTCATCACAGGGTGCGATGCGCAAAATATTGGTCGTTCCCGGTACGTTGAAAGGCACGCCAGCAGTCACCACGATCTGATCGGCTTCGGATGCGAACCCACCGGCACGGGCCGCACGGGCCGCGTTGACGACAGCGCCTTTGAACCGCTCAAGCTCGGGCGTCATCACGCAATGACAGCCCCAGCTCAGACACAGACGCCGCGCGGTTCCCGTGGCAGGCGTCATCGCGATGATCGGAACGCCTGGACGTTCGCGGGCGGTCAGCAGCGCGGTGGTGCCGCTTTGGGTAAAACAGCAAATCGCCTTGATATCTGTTTTTTCTGCAATCTCGCGCGCGGCAGCAACGATTCCATCGGCAATAGTGGTCCCCTTTGCCGTCCGGGACGCTGCGATAATCTGCGTGTAGGTCGGGTCCGCTTCGACCTCGATCGCAACCTTGTTCATGGTTTGCACGGCCTCGATTGGGTACGTACCCGCAGCGGATTCCGCGCTGAGCATGATCGCATCCGTGCCTTCGTAGATTGCTGTCGCCACGTCCGAAACTTCGGCCCGGGTTGGCATCGGGCTTTCGATCATGCTTTCCAGCATCTGAGTGGCCACGATCACGGGCTTAGCCGCCCCACGGCATTTGCGTACCAGTCGTTTCTGGATCGGGGGCACCGCCGACACAGGAAGCTCAACACCCAGATCGCCGCGCGCGACCATGATCCCGTCAGAGGCATCCAGAATGTCGTCGAATGCCTCGACCGCTGCAGGCTTTTCGATCTTGGACAGGATCGAGGCGCGACCGTCGGCCAGCGCGCGCGCTTCAAACACATCCTTGGCACGCTGCACAAAGCTCAGTGCCAGCCAATCCACACCCAGTTGGCAGACGAATTCCAGGTCGTCGCGATCCTTGGCCGACAAGGCGGCCAGCGGCAGCACCACATCAGGAACGTTCACACCTTTGCGGTTCGAGATCGTACCGCCGACCTCAACGGTGCAATTAGCGAAATCCTGGCCACAGTCCTGCACGGTCAGGCGGATTTTGCCGTCGTTGACCAGAAGGCGCGCACCCGGCTCCAACGCGGCAAAAATCTCGGGATGCGGCAGGCAAACGCGGTTGATATCTCCGGGCGCAGGGTCCAAGTCCAGACGGAAGGCCGCGCCTTCTTCAAGTTCTTCTGCGTCGTTGGCGAACACCCCGACACGCAACTTGGGTCCTTGAAGGTCAGCCAGAATTGCGATTGGCCTGTCCAGATCTTTTTCAATCTGTCGGATGATCCGGTGGCGTTCGCGGATCTCATCATGGCTGCCGTGACTCATATTCAGGCGGAAGACGTCTGCGCCTGCCTCGTACAGCGCGCGGATCATGTCATAGTCATTTGACGCCGGTCCCAGCGTCGCCACGATTTTCACATTTCTCAGGCGTCGCATTGGTCTGGCTCTCCTAACGTCTTCTCTTGATTCTGCGCAAATGTTACCGCAAACATTGCTCCGCCTGCTTATTGCGCAATTCCCTTTTCAAAGCAACTGCCCTAAACCTGCGACAAACTAGATGACAGGCTTATGACGTATTCCCCGTTTTTTATCCACGGCGCGGATCGGCCCTCGCGCTGGCTGATCACATGCGACCACGCATCCAACTTGGTTCCGCCCGAAATCCACGGTGGCGATCTTGGCCTACCTCGTGAAGATATGGAACGCCACATCGCTTATGATGTAGGTGCCTACGAGGTGTCAAAACATCTGAGTGAGCTTTTGAATGCACCCGTGATCGCGGCCAATTTTTCCCGCCTCGTGATTGATCCGAACCGCGGCGAAGATGATCCGACCCTGTTGATGAAGCTCTATGACGGGTCGATCATTCCCGGCAACCGGCACGCCGATGCGGCAGAACGAGAGCGGCGGTTGAACATGTGCTATCGCCCGTATCATGACGCGCTGGCGCAGATGGCCGCGTTGCCGCATGCGGTGATCGTGTCGATGCACTCGTTCACGCGGCAATTAAGGGGTCGTGATCCCCGCCCGTGGCATATTGGGGTTTTGCATACTCCGGACGAACGGTTCTCGGGCCCGTTGATCAACCGTCTAGAGGCCGAGGGTGACCTTTGCGTCGGCGTTAATGAACCCTATACCGGCGTGCTGCCCGGTGATGCCATTGACAAACACTGTACCAGTTTTGGTCGCCCCAACGCACTGATCGAGCTGCGCAATGACCTGATTGCCGAACACGCGGGACAGCGAGAATGGGCCGAGCGGCTAGCCCCTATCCTGCAGGACGCACTGGGCGAAAGCGGGTTGTGACAAATGCCCTCACGTCATTGTGAGAACCCGCCCCAGACCCCATATTATTGGGAAAGGAGGCCACAATGACTCAGGAGTTTCTGACGTCCGTCTTTGGCTGGATGGCTGTGCTTAACATCGCGGTTCTGCTGTTCACCACAGTGATGATCTTGCTGTTGCAGGATTGGATCGCAGGCATCCACGGCAAGATGTTCCAGATGGAGCGCCCCGCAGTGAAACGGGCATATTTCCGGTATCTGGCCAACTACAAGATTTTGACACTGATCTTCTGCATCACTCCTTGGCTGGCATTGAAACTGGCCTGATACGCTGATCGTTGAAACATCGCCCTTTGGCCGCTAGGTCATTTACAGCACGTATTTCTGTCATCCGGAGCCAGACCATGCACAAGCAAACCGAAATAGAACTTCAGGCAGCCGCATTCCGTCGCTTGCAACAGCATCTGATGGAGGACCGCACCGATGTGCAGAACATCGACATGATGAATCTGGCCGGGTTCTGCCGCAACTGCCTGTCGCGATGGTATCAGGAAGCCGCCAATGAAAAAGGCATCGAGATGGGCAAGGATGAAGCCCGTCAAATTTTCTATGGCATGACCATGGATGAATGGAAAGCCAACTACCAGACCGACGCCAGCCCGGAGAAGCAGGCCGCCTTCAAGGTCGCGTTCGAAGAGAATGTGACGAATAAGGGCTGACGCCCAAAACGAAAGAGGCCCGCCAACCTGGCGGGCCTTTTGTTTAGATTGCGACCTTGCGGCTTTCGTCCAGATAAATCTCTCGCAAACGCTTGGCGATTGGCCCCGGCGTACCGTCGCCCAGCGTAACCCCGTCAATCTCAACCACGGGCATGACAAACGCACTGGCCGAAGTTGTAAAAGCCTCATCCGCTTCCTTCGCCTCATCAATGGTGAACAGGCGTTCTTCCACTTCCATCTGCGCCTCGGCGGCCATACGCAGGACGGCCTTGCGGGTGATGCCGTGCAGAATGTCGTTCGAAAGCGGGCGGGTGACGATCTTGCCGTCCTTTACGTAGTAGGCGTTGTTGCTGGTGCCTTCGGTCACATAACCGTCCTCAATCAACCACGCATCGTCACAGCCTGCCTTCTTGGCCATCATCTTGCCCATCGACGGGTACAGCAGCTGAACGGTCTTGATGTCGCGGCGGCCCCAGCGGATGTCTTCGATCGAGATGATCTTGGCGCCCTTCTTGGCGGCTGGGCTATCGGCCAAGCCGGGCTTGTTTTGAGTGAACAGCACAAGGCTGGGCTTGGTATCTGCGGGCGGGAATACAAAATCGCGGTCGCCATCCGAACCGCGGCTGACCTGCAGATAGACCAGCCCTTCTTCGATGCCGTTCAGCTCTACCAGCTTGCGATGAATTTCCAGCAACTCATCCTTTGTGCAGGGCTCAGCCATCTCCAGCTCATCCAGAGACCGTTTGAGGCGTACTGCGTGACCTTCGAAATCGATCAGCTTTCCATCCAGAACACTGGTGACCTCATAGACAGCATCTGCAAACAGAAAACCACGGTCAAAGATGGATACTTTGGCCTCGGTCTCAGGCAGATATTCGCCATTTACATAAACGGTGCGGGTCATGTCTTGTCTCCTCAGCCCCAGAGGTCCGCTTTGGGCGGGTGCACTCCGGCATCATCAAAAATCAGCGGGTTGTCGCGGTCTTCGGCCAGCAGAAGCGGGCCGTCAAGGTCTGTTACCATTGCGCCCTGTGCCAACAGTGTCGCAGGTGCCATAGCCAAAGAGCTTCCGACCATGCATCCGACCATCACGCGATAGCCTTCAGCAAGCGCCTGTTCCCGCAGGGCCAGCGCCTCTGTCAGGCCGCCCGTTTTGTCGAGCTTGATGTTGACCACATCGTACTTGCCCTTGAGTGCAGGCAGGCTTGTGCGATCATGACAGGACTCATCGGCACACACCGGCACGGGGCGCTCCATCCCGATCAGCGCGTCATCTTCACCGGCGGGCAAAGGCTGCTCGACCAGGGCCACACCCAATCGCACCAGATGCGGGGCAAGGTCCGCGTAAACACCAGCGGACCAGCCTTCGTTTGCATCGACGATGATCGTGGCATCTGGTGCACCTGCGCGCACGGCCTCCAGCCGGGGCATGTCATCCGGCGTTCCCAGCTTGATCTTCAACAAGGGCCGATGCGCGTTGACGGCAGCCTGTGCCTGCATCTTTTCCGGCGTATCGAGCGACAGTGTATACGCAGTGATCTCTGGTCCCGGAACTGGCAGCCCGGCCAGATCCCAGGCGCGCTTTCCGGCGCGTTTTGCCTCCAGATCCCAAAGGGCGCAGTCCACCGCATTCCGCGCCGCGCCTGCAGGCAAAAGGTCCATCAGGCTGTCGCGGGTAAATTCAGCAGGCAAAGCTGCGATCTCGGCCTCGACCGAATCCAGCGTTTCATCATACCTGGCATAGGGCACGCATTCGCCCCACCCCTGATGGGTACCGTCAGAAATCCGAACCGTCAGCACCCTGGCCTCGGTCCGAGACCCACGCGAGATCGTAAAAACCTGCGCCAGCCGAAACATGTCACGAGAAACTTCTACCTGCACGCGCCAGCTCCTTCATCTTTTTCAAAATACTCTCGCCGAAGGCGGACAAGCCCGCCTCCGACGCGCCGCTTAGATCACAGTGCGGCCAGCGCATCCACCAGCTTACCCGAACCAAAGCGGAACGGGTCAGTCGCAGGCAGGCCCATTTCCGCCTCAACCTTGGCCAGGTATGCGGTGGCGTCCTCTTCGGACATATGCTGGGTGTTAACCGAAACCCCAACGACCTCACATGCCGGATTCGCGACCTTTGCCAGTGCCAGCGCCGTGTCGCGCAACGCTTCCAGTGTCGGCAACTGATAGGTCGGCAGCCCGCGCATATGCTCTCGGGTCGGTTCGTGGCTCAGGATCAGCGCATCGGGCTGGCCGCCGTGGATCAGCGCCATGGTCACACCGGAATAAGACACGTGGAACAGCGACCCCTGCCCTTCGATCAGATCCCAGTGGTCATCATCATTGTCAGGTGTCAGCCATTCGACCGAACCCGCCATGAAATCCGCGATGACCGCGTCCAATGGCACGCCGTCCCCGGTGATCAGGATGCCGGTCTGACCGGTTGCGCGGAAGGTCGACTTCATGCCGCGCTCGCGCATTTCGGCATCCATTGCCATCGCAGTATACATCTTACCGACCGAGCAATCGGTGCCAACGGCCAGGCAGCGCTTACCTTTGCGCTTGATACCATTTGCAATCGGATACTCGACCGATGGCACACGAACATCGTGCAGCTTGCGGCCAGTGGCCTCGGCAACGGCAACCAGATCGGGTTCGTCACACAACAGGTTGTGCAGGCCCGAGGCGAGGTCAAATCCTTCCTCGAGCGCCATCACCAGAACTTTCTTCCATTCCTGGCTGATCACGCCGCCCCGGTTGGCCACGCCGATGACCAGCGTCTTGGCGCCGGCTTCTTTCGCTTCGGTCAGGGACATGTCGGTCAGGCCCAAATCAGCCTTACAACCTTCCATACGGTACTGGCCGACGGCATTTTCAGGACGCCAGTCCTTAATGCCAACTGCCACTTTGGCCGCCAATTGGTCGGGCGCATCGCCCAAAAACAGCAGGTACGGTGTCTCGATCATTGCGGTTCACTCCTTTGATTCTGGCGCAATCTAGGGGACGATTTCCACGAGTGTTTCGCGTTTTCGCCTGACAACGCCCCGTCACGTGGGAAATTTTTGCGCCATTCCTTTAAGTAGCGCACTAATCTTTCAAGTTTTTAAAGCGATTAAACTTTAATCGCTGTTTTGACCCAGTATTGCGGCAATTGCTGCGATTGCATTGCCGCACCTGCACAAAGATGCTTGCTATGGCTTGCGCAATTTAATACCCCATGAGGCAAGAAAATCGTAATTTCCTTTCTCGCACGAGGTCCAGATGAGCTTTCGCATCCAACCCGCCGCCCCCGCGCGCCCCAACCGTTGCCAGTTGTTCGGACCGGGATCAAACACCAAGCTGTTCCCGAAAATGGCCGCGTCGGCCGCTGACGTAATCAACCTCGACCTTGAGGACTCGGTCGCGCCGTCGGACAAGGACGCCGCGCGCGCAAATGTAATCGAAGCGCTGAACACCGTCGATTGGGGCAACAAATACATGTCCGTGCGCATCAACGGGCTGGACACACCCTATTGGTACCGCGATGTGGTGGACCTGCTGGAACAAGCCGGCGACCGGCTGGATCAGATCATGATCCCCAAGGTCGGCTGCGCGGCAGATGTCTACGCCGTTGACGCGCTGGTCACCGCCATCGAGCGCGCCAAGGGCCGCACAAAGCCCGTCAGCTTTGAGGTGATCATCGAATCCGCAGCTGGCGTTGCCCATGTCGAAGAGATCGCGGCCTCGTCTCCGCGCATGCAAGCGATGAGCCTGGGTGCAGCAGATTTTGCAGCCTCGATGGGGATGCAGACCACCGGTATCGGCGGCACGCAAGAAAACTATTACATGCTGCGCGAAGGCGAAAAGCATTGGTCCGATCCGTGGCATTGGGCGCAGGCTGCCATTGTTGCGGCATGCCGGACACATGGCGTTCTGCCCGTGGACGGACCCTTTGGCGACTTCTCAGACGACGAAGGTTACATCGCGCAAGCGAAACGTTCGGCTACCTTGGGCATGGTTGGTAAATGGGCGATCCACCCCAAGCAGATCGCGTTGGCCAACCTGGTCTTCACCCCGTCGGACGAAGCCGTGTCCGAGGCACGCGAAATCCTGGCTGCGATGGAGCAGGCCAAAGCCAATGGCGAAGGCGCAACCGTTTACAAAGGCCGTCTGGTCGACATCGCCTCGATCAAACAGGCCGAGGTGATCGTGGCGCAGGCCGAATTGATCGCCGCGAGCTGATCTAATTGAATAAGGCGCCCTTAGGGGCGCCTTATTGGGGCCTACCGGCCAAAGACGTCGTTAGGCGTCCATGTAAAACGCTCACCCTTTTTTCCTGACTTCATCATCAGGCAAGATGTACCGAGCTTCTGAAAATAGATTATCTTCAGCGGATACCAACCCGCCTTCGGCACCTCTACTTCGGTTCGTTGATTGGCCTCACACCCCTGAATACTATTGACTTTGCCGATCTGCTGCCCGCCGACCCAGGCATCGATCCCATCGTTTGACCATGTCTCCAACTCGTATACCCCCGGTGAGTCAAAGCGCATGTAACCGGTGATTTCTGCGGCGACATTATAGTGGTGGTCGAATGTCAAAACATCCTCGCCTTCGTTTGTATCCCTATAATCCAAACCGATCAGCGGCTGCCCCGGCTGAGCCTTAGGCAGCAACTGCTTGGCATGAGTGAGGTTGCGGATTTTGCGCTGAGTACCAGTTCCCACATATTTTACATTCAATCCCGCTTTTGGACTGGGTTGCGGACTGGCGGGCTGCAATTTGAGCGGCGCGGCCACTGCTGAACTGGCGATAAACGCCGCAGCTGCTATCAGCGCTCCAATGCGAACAAATTTCATTATCTTCTCCCTGTGTGTGGCCTGTTGGGGTTGTTCCCCTTCGATCAGGTCCTTGAGAAGACACTAGGCTGTGAAAATTCACCCGGCAAGCCGGTTGAAGATCACAATTCCAACGTCAGGCGCGCATATCCTTGGGTGAATCCATCACCACATAAGACGTGATCGACGTCACATGCGGCAGTGTTCCCAGAACTTCGGTGTGGAATGTCTTGTAGGAAGGCAAGTCCGCGCATTCCACGCGCAACAGGTATTCGATGGTCCCCGTGATATTGTGGCATTCGACCACTTCCGGCACACGTTGTAGGGCGCGTTCGAACCCTTCCTGTGCAGCTTTGGTATGTTCTCCCAGCCCAACGCCGATATAGGCGACAAATCCGACGCCAATCTCGGATGGGTTCAGGACTGCGCGGTAACCCGAGATTACACCCGAACGCTCCAGCTCCTGCACGCGGCGCAGGCAGGCAGAAGGAGACAGCCCCACCCGGTCGGCCAGATCCAGATTACTGATGCGGCCGTCTTGTGATAGCTCTCGCAATATTTGCTGATTTATGTGGTCAATTTTCGCCATTGATTGCGATATTAGTGAGATCACGCATTAAAACGCAATTTCATTTGTTCAGTTTGCAGCAATTATCCAACTCATGACCTACGATATCCTTCTGGCCTTGATCGCCTTTGCTTTTGTCTCGTCCATTACGCCTGGACCCAACAACCTGATGCTGATGGCGTCAGGGGCTAATTTCGGATTTCGCAAAAGCATCCCGCACATGCTGGGGATCGGGCTTGGGTTTACCTTCATGGTGCTATTGGTCGGCACCGGCCTCGTGCAGCTGTTCGACAGATATCCGATCAGCTATACGGTGCTGAAATTCGCCTCTGTTGCGTATCTTCTGTTCCTTGCTTGGAAAATCGCGCATGCCGCCCCGGCTAAGGGGCAAAACACGACAGGCACGCCGATGACGTTCCGGCAGGCGGCAGCCTTTCAGTGGGTCAACCCCAAGGCCTGGGCCATGGCCTTGACAGCCACAACTGCCTACACACCGGATCAGACCCTTCAGGCCATCGTTGTCGTGGCTCTTGTATTCGGAGCGGTCAACCTGCCCTCGGTCAGCACATGGACCGTTTTGGGTCAGCAAATGGCGCGCATCCTGACGAACCCACGCCGGCTGATGGTGTTCAACTGGACAATGGCGGCTTTGCTCGTCGGCTCGCTCTACCCTGTTCTATACCCGAACTGAGCAATTTCAGCGCCAGGTCTTCAGCCTGATTATCATGAACGTGGGCCAAAACACGCAGAACGCTGTCTTCATAACGGGTCGTCATCAGCATCCTTTCTATTTGCCCGCCTAGGGATGCATATTCTGCGGCCACATATCTTGCTGAATTCAAATCGGAATACACAGGTAAGAATGTTACACTGGGCGTATAACTCACGAGACCAATAGATTTTTCAACATGGTAAATGAGGACCAATATGAACAATCCATCTCGCCCGCTCCGCCAAATTCTGTTTGCCGCCATCCTTGCCGCAATACCGGCTATTGCGCAGGCCGATGACGTCCAGACACAAACCATGATTTCTGAACGTGTCAGCCAGCATAACCCGGCGCCCGAAGCCTATATCAAGGATCGCCCAATCCTGGGTTGGCAGCTGACCAGCGATGACTTCGACGCCATCCCCGACGCGATACGCGAAAACCTCGGTTCGGTTGATGGCACCAGTTACGATCAGGCTTACCTGACCGAGAACACCGGCTCGATCATTGCGCTGCAGTTCCGCAAGGATGGCCCAGACTTCTACATCATCGGCAAAAGCACGTTTGACGAGGCCTACGAGCTGGTTTCGCTGGACAGTGTTGCCGCCAAGAATACGCGCCTGATCGAACGGCTGGACATGGCCCCTGAGGTCAAGGCGATGTTCGAAGATCAGGCGCCCGGCATTGTTGGCGCGCTCAAGACAACACCGGTTGATATGCTGCGCCTGTCTGATCTGGGATATGCAAAAAGCGATGCTCTGACCATTCAGGCCCCATGGGGCGAACAGACCAAACCCGAAGGCGCAGACGCATTTCTGGTCTGGGACAGCGGCGAGAACCAGTACTACATGGTGAACGCTGACGACGACGGCCTTCCGACCAGCTACGTACCTGTGAAGTGACCCATACCGGCGCGGCCCTTGATCGGGGCGCGCTTTACCTTGTGTTGCATTCCTCTGACAGCAAGTTCATATAGCAATGAACTTCCGCGTTGAGAGGCGTCATGACCCAGTATCTGGATTTCGAAAAACCCCTGGCCGAGATCGAAGGCAAGGCCGAGGAACTGCGCGCGCTGGCCCGTGCCAACGAAGAGATGGACGTGGCCGAAGAAGCCGCTGCGCTGGACGCCAAGGCTGCCAAGCTGCTGGACGAGCTTTACGGTGACCTCACTCCGTGGCGAAAATGTCAGGTCGCGCGTCACCCTGAACGCCCCCATTGCCAGGATTACGTGGCAGAACTGTTTACCGAATTCACACCGCTAGCGGGTGATCGCAACTTTGCTGACGATCTGGCTGTGATCGGTGGCCTGGCCCGTTTCGACGACCAGCCCGTCATGGTGATCGGGCACGAAAAAGGCTCGGACACCAAATCTCGGATCGAACGGAATTTCGGCATGGCCCGCCCTGAAGGTTATCGCAAGGCCGTACGCCTGATGGAAATGGCTGGACGTTTCGGTCTGCCCGTCATCACTCTGATCGACACGGCCGGTGCATATCCGGGCAAAGGTGCCGAGGAACGCGGCCAGTCCGAGGCCATCGCGCGGTCGACCGAAATGTGCTTGAAGATCGGCGTGCCTTTGGTGTCTGTGATCATCGGCGAAGGTGGTTCAGGCGGCGCAGTAGCGTTTGCCACGGCAAACCGGGTCGCGATGCTGGAACATTCGGTCTATTCGGTAATCTCACCTGAAGGCTGTGCGTCGATCCTGTGGAAGGATTCGGAAAAGATGCGTGAGGCCGCCGAAGCGCTACGGCTGACTGCTCAAGACCTGCAAAAGCTGGGCGTCTGTGATCACATCATCACCGAACCCAAGGGCGGCGCGCATCGCGACCGCGCCGCAACGGTCGACTCTGTACGAGGTGCCATTGCTGCTATGCTGAAAGAACTGGATGGCAAGGATGCGGCAGCCCTGATCAAGGACCGCCGCCAAAAATTCCTGGATATCGGCTCGAAAGGGCTGGCGGCGTAATCCGTCAGCCGCCGAGCTGACGCAACAAAGCCGCTGAAGGTTCACCGGTTACGGCCAAACCACTGGCGCGTTGATACGCGCTGATGGCGGATTTCGTATTGTTGCCGATAACCCCATCCGCGCCCTGGGTGTCGTACCCTGCGGATGTCAGTCGGCGCTGCAGCTCTTTGCGATCCTCAAGCGTCAACCCGGTCGCATCGGGCCCGAACGAGGCCTGAAACGGCGCGCCACCGGCGATCCGGTCCGACAGATGCCCAACGCCGATCGCGTAGCTGTCCGAGTTGTTATAGCGCTTGATCACCTGGAAGTTGCGGAACACCGCAATCCGCGGCCCCGGCGTTTGCGGCTGCAACACCGCCACAGGCGTTCCCGAAACAGTACCTGCTTCGCCCCCCCAAGGCTGTCCGCGTACCCAGCCAGCGCGCGCCAGATATGCGGCGGTCGAGGCCAAAGAGTCCGTGGGATCCTCAGACCAGATATCCCGACGACCATCACCGGTAAAATCCACCGCGTAGGCCAAATAAGAGGTCGGGATGAACTGCGTGTGCCCCATCGCCCCGGCCCAACTGCCGGTCATGTTCGCGGGCGATGTATCGCCCTCTTGAATGATCTTCAGAGCGGCTATCAATTGCTTTTCAAAAAACGCACCGCGACGCCCGTCATAGGCCAAGGTTGAAACCGCTGATACCACCGGCACATCCCCGCGGCGGGCTCCATACCGGCTTTCCAAGCCCCATACGGCCACGACAACCTCTTTGTCGACGCCGTATTTTGCCTCGATCGCTGACAGGGTTCCGGCATGGCGTACCAGCATCTGTTTGCCGGTTGCGATCCGTTCATCCGACGCAGCAATCGCCAGGTAGTCTTCGAGTGAGCGCTTGAATTCGACCTGATTGCGGTCCCGTTCGATCACATCCGGCAGATACCCTGCCCCCTGAAAGGCCCGGTTGATGGTGGTCTGAGAAATGCCTTGCGAGGCCGCGCGCGACTTGAACCCGGCAACCCAGGCGTCCCACCCTGCGTTGGGGACGGCCCGCATCCGCGTTGCCGGGGCGCTGGTTGGCGCGCCACCCGAACAGGCGGCCAAAAAGGTTGACCCAAGTCCAACTGAAAATAGGCGTCGATTGATCATGTCTGAAATCTGCTCTTGTTGTGATTTGGGTCAGAGTATCGCAGACCAAGTGCGCAAGCTAGTTCTGCGGTGCCTGGAAAAGGCAACCCGATCACTTCGGCGACAAGCCGCTCAACTGACCAGCATGCGCAGCCCCTGCGTCACATCTGAACGTACGGCCAGCCGCAATCCGGGCTCATCCCCCGCCTTCAACGCGGCGATGATCAGCTTGTGATAATGCGGCGGCTCTGTCCGCCGCAACCGCCCGTAAAGCGCGCGCATCGTCGGCCCCAACTGAAGCCACACGGTTTCCACAATGGCCAGCATCGCCGGAGCCTGAGCGCGCAGATACAGCGTGCGATGGAATTCCAGGTTTGATCGGATGTAACCGACGGCATCCCGTTTCGTGACCATTTCCGCGACGGTCATGTTGATGCTCTGCAACCGGTCTATCAGCGCCATGTGCGCACGGGGCAATGCACGGCTGGCCAGCTCGACTTCTAGCAGTGCACGCAGGGCTGCCAGCTCTTCGATACGGTCATTGGTCAGCTCGGGCGTGGACACCCGACCCGAAGAAGACAGAAACAACGCCCCTTCGGCCACCAGCCGCCGCACCGCTTCACGCGCAGGCGTCATTGAGACATCAAATTCCTTGCCGATGCCGCGCAGGGTCAACGCCTGCCCGGGCGCTATGTCGCCGTGCATGATACGCGAGCGCAGGGCTCGATAGACCAGATCATGAGCTGCAGGTTGGGTTTCGGTTTGGCGAGCGCTTAACATAACCCCATGTGATCACAAATTGCCGCGCGGTCAACTCGTCGCGCCATCAAATCTGTACTGATGAAGCTGCGCCCCGTTGTCGCGCAGCCAGCGCCTTTGGGCTTTGCAGTCACCAAACAGACGCTCGACCTGCGCCCAGAACGCGGGGGAATGGTTCATTTCGTCCAGATGCGCAACCTCATGTGCGGCGACATAATGAAGGATGTCCGATGGCGCGAGGATCAGGCGCCACGAAAACATCAGGCCACCAGCGGAACTGCACGATCCCCAACGAGACCGCGTATCGCGCAAGGTCAGGCTGGAATAAGGACGGCCCAGCATAGCCGCATAATCGTCGCAAGCCTCGGTCAGGCGATCCCGCGCCAGTTCCTTTAGGAACCGTGCCAATCGCCGGGCTTCGGCCCCTTTGGGGACTGCAACCTCTGCGTCCCGCAGCAGAACGCGTCGGCCCTCTGCCAGTACGATTCGCCTATCTTTGCCTTCTATAGGGATTGATTGTCCGAATCCTACGGCTGATGGGTTGGGTCGGTCCTCAAGATGCTGACGGATCCAGTCTTCCTTGACCTTGGCGAAATTCAGCGCCTCGGCTTCAGCCACACCTTTAGGGTAGGTTAGTGTAACCCGCCCATCCAATTGAGAAATCCGCAGGCTGATACGCCGCGCCCTGGCTGATTTGCGCAGCGTTAGCGGCACCGGCGGTTTTCCGGGCAATGCGTGATCCCCCATGTGCCTGTTTCTCCTGCTCAAAGGCTTTGACAGTGCCCGCTGCATGTGGCACGTGACCTGAATCATTACTACGACTCACCTGATATCAAGGGGATCTGAAATGCCCAAGGAAGAATGGGGTGTAAAGCGCGTTTGCCCGACGACCGGTAAGCGGTTTTACGACCTGAATAAGAACCCGATCGTCAGCCCCTACACCGGCGAGATCGTGGAGCTTGAAACCGGCAAGAGCCGGATGATCGCCGCAGATGCGGAAGATGCCGCATCGGCAAAAGCACGCGAAAATGCTTCAGAAGAAGATCTGGTTCTGGACGATGACGAAAATGTCGACGTCGAACTGGACGATGATCTGTTGGACGATGATGACGACAGCAACGATGACGTTTCGCTGGAAGAGATTACCGACATGCCGTCGGAAGACGACAGCTAAAACCTGTCCGGGGCGGCCCCTGCGCCGCCTCAGACGATCCTCGGATGCAAGACAGAAACTTTTCCGCAAACTCCATTTTTGGACTTGCACTCAATGTCACTGTCTCATAAATGTCCGCCCACCGCAGCCGCGGTACCATGATGGGGCCTTAGCTCAGTTGGGAGAGCGCTTGCATGGCATGCAAGAGGTCAGGGGTTCGACTCCCCTAGGCTCCACCATTTTTCTCCTCAGTTCGAATTCACTCGCAGTCACACGGCTTTGTAAATAAGGCTTTTGACGTGCCAGTCTTTCTCACCCCCAAGGAAACTTGGGCTCTGCCAGAATACCCATTGTGGGGGTCTGTGTGGGGTTCGCCAGTGAGAAAGTATGCAAGATGACCAAACTTACAGACAAACAAATCAAGGCTGCGAAACCCGGCTACAAGAAGATCAAGCTGGCAGATGGCGGTGGCCTGACGCTGATCGTTCACCCGAAAGGCGGCAGGACATGGGTCTGGCGCTATAGGGTCGATGGTAAGCAGCGTGAGATGAGCTTGGGCTCCTATCCCTCTGTCGGCCTCAAGGACGCGCGCCAGCGCGTCGAGGCGCAGAGGAACTTGCTTGACACCAATATCAACCCCGACGTGGCGGAGATGCGCGCAGGGGTACAGGCTCGGTCAGGTCTGACGGACACCACCTTCGCCGGTGTCGCACGCGCATGGCTGGCAGAGGAGCGTCCACACTGGGCAGAGAAGACTTATGTCCGCGCCCGCAACCGGATCGAAAAGGATGCCATCCCTCTGTTGGGGGCTGTAGTGGTCGCGGATATCACGGCAGTCGATATCAAGGCCGTTGCGCTCAAGATCGCGGATCGTGGATCGCATGAGACTGCACGCCGGGTCATTCGCATCCTGCGGCAAGTTCTAGGCTATGCGGAGGCCGAAGGCTTGATCTCTGTCGTGCCGGGAGCAAACGTGATCGACAGGTTCAAGCCCCAGCCGAAGAAGCACCACCCAGCCATCGTTGAGCCAGAACGTCTGGCGCTGTTTCTGCAGGCGCTGGACGCTTGGCCGCATCACACTTTGGGCAAACCTCTGGTGCAGATTATCGCACATACAGGTCAGAGGGCCGGTGAGGTGCGCAAAATGCGATGGGCGGACATCAACATGGGCGAGCGGGTCTGGAACAACCCTGTCACCAAGACAGGTATCACGCTCGCCATACCCCTGACGGACGCGGTGATCAAAATCCTCAACGAGATGTACAAGCTCAATGGCCACCGCGAGTACGTATTCGCCAGCGAGAACGGACCTGTTTCTGAACCGGCCACAATGAACATGATCCGCAGGATCGGGTTTGATGGAGAGACCGACGCACATGGCCTGCGGGCAACGCTGCGCACATTGGTGACCGAGCATCTCGGGTTCGACGAGAAACTGGCAGAGGCACAGTTATCCCACGCATCGAAGGAACAGCATGGCCGCGCATATGACCGCACATCGTTCCTCGCCCAGCGCCGCGTTATGATGGAAGCTTATTCGCAGTTTCTGGTTCAGCTTCAGGAGGGCGGTGCTATCGTGGTGCCGTTGATTGCGGGGGCAAAGTTGTGAGTGACACGGTATTAAAAGATTTCGACTGGTTGCGTGGACGTTTAAACGAGCGCGTGAAATCTGGCGAATGGTCCTACGTTCTCGACTTGCATGACATTCTGGATGTTTTGCGCGAGCAGGAAGAAATAGTGTCACCAGCGCTGGACAAGCACCTGAGAGATCGCACAACTGCAATGCACAAAGCGAATGCTGGCAATGCTGCGAAAGACCCGATGGAAATCGGTTTTCAAGGCGGCGTTGCGGGTGGCGTCATGTACCTGATCGATCAGCAAGGCTATAACGTGGAAAAAGCGCGAACTCTGATTGCAAATGTAATGCAGATTGATCGTGACGATGTAGTCAAGTGGCATAAAGCCACGCTGAAAGCTCCAGATATCAGTGATCAGAACTACCGCCTCAATCTGAACTTTGCCGCGCAGGAAATGATCCGGAAACTCACTGAAAGAGTGTCTCGAATACACAACCAAATGACGGTTGAAGACGTCATTCTTGGGGTGTTCTCACCCACCTGATCAGGGGGGTAAATTAGAACGTTTGTTCTTACCCCCCTGCTTTCATTATCTGAATTGCCAGTATCTTTTTGTAGGAGGCTAGCAATGTCAGATCACATCGAAGTGCCCGTTCCACACCGTCTTTATGATCAGCGGTATCTGGCGGCGCTGCTCGGTCTCAGCGACGACGAGTTCTATCTGTTGGACCACTGGCGCGAGTACCATCTCGGCCCGAAATTCATGAACCTTCCCACGGGACAAATCCGGTATCTCGGCAGCGACATCACCAATTGGATAGAAGCTGGTGGCGATCACGATCCCCGTGACATCATTCGTAGCTACGAAGGCCTTGAGGCCAAGAAGGCAGAGAAGCTGGGCCAGGAAATGATGGAGAAAGGTTTTTTCAAGCGGTCACGGGCTGCAATTGAAAAAGCCAATGGCGAAGAACCTCAGACGCAGGCGTCCGCATGAGTGTCGCCCGTATGCCTATCCACCCCGACAGCTTCCCGAAAACAGGGAACGTCACACTGAAACAGCTTTCCACCCACAGCGGTGCGTTGGGCATGTTCCCCGGATCGCCAAGCACGTGGTTGCGTATGGTGGACAGCGGCGATGCGCCGGAACCCATCCAGATTGGTCGCCAGCATTTTTGGCGCGCTGAACCTGTCCGCGCAATTGCGGCGGGTATCGACTGGCGGCTTGTGAAGATCGACACGCCCGATCTGGCAGCGGAATAGGAATGGAGAAACCCCGCCGCACGGAGAGCGCAACGGGGCCAGTGATGATTGTTGCTCTCCCTAGACCAAGGAAAGGAACAAAGTATGCAGGCAAAATCTGCAGCATACCGGACCGAAACACAGCGGTGGCGGTCATGAGGGGACCAATGAAAATTTGACCGAGCGTCTCCGCATCGTCGAGGAATCACACGCGGACAAAATCCTCGCCGCCATTGGTGCCAAACCACAAATTGGAAAAAAGCATCAGCGCTGCCCGTTTCCTGACCATGAAGATAAGAACCCTTCATTTCGCTACGATGCAGACGCTAATCGTATTTTTTGCACGTGCCTGCCCGAAAAAGGGGTTTCGCTGACCGATGCGCTAATGAAGGTACGAGGCCTTGCCGACTTCAACGCTGCTGTACGCGAGATTGAAGCCGTAACTGGCGAAAAGGTTTTTGAAGGACGGCGGAAGCAGAAGCAATCGGAACCGGGAGAACAGGCGGCCTCGGAGAACCGTGAAGAAACTGATGAACAAGCCGTGCAGCGAGAAGCGGAGGAAAGAGCACGCTCCGGCGCGGCATCTGATGAAAAGGCTGCTAAGATCGCATGGGTGCAGGAGCAGGTTGCGAAGACACGTCCTTTAGCCGGCTCACCCGGCGAAGAATACTTGCGCAACATCCGTGGATTGGTTGGGATCGATCTTGAACACGACGCTTTGCGATATGCTCCAGATTTCCAATGCAAACCGGGTGGTAAGAAAAACCCGGCTCTAGTGGCGGTGGCTACGGATGACGATGGAAATATTGTTGGCATGCAGGGCACAATCCTGAACCGCAATGGGCAACCGATACGCGACGAGAACGGCAAGAAGACCAAACTGAGCGCAGGCTACATCGGGGATGGTTCAGTTCGGATCAAAAACAAACTGGGTACAGGCACAATTGCGATCGCCGAAGGTATCGAAACCGGATTAACCCGATTGTTTGCTGGGCCAGCAGAGATCAGGGTGTGCCTCGGGTCCATCCGCCCCGAAACGATAGGAGCAAACGCCGGTCGGATTGAGATCATTGCCGACAGCGACAAAGCGCAGGACTGCCGCCAGATCGCGCGTGAATTGGCGGCAGAAAACCCAAATGCACGGGTCCATGTCGTCACAGTACCGTCAAACCTTCGTGAAAAGGCCGATTTGAACGATCTGCTCCAGGATATGGGACGTCGGGCTGTTGCCGCCGCCGTGGATGATGCCGACCGCATCCACGCGCGGCAGCGAAGGTCCAACGTTGAGCAGCTGCTCCGCGGTAGCGACGAAGAGATTGCCGATCGTGTGCTGGAAAACCTAGAAGATCTCTTTGGTCGCATTGTCATCACTGAGGGCACAGTTTGGATTTACGATGGCAAGCTTTGGACTGCTCTCAACGACAATCGGCTTACGCGTGCCATCGCGCGCTTTGACGGTGCCACTTACCCTACGCCGTCCAACGGCATTGGCGAGGTCAAGATCACGTCCAGTAAGGCGCAGAGTGTCAAGTCGCTTCTCATGTCCAAACGCGATGACAATGGGTTTTTTGAAGGTGCGCCTGTTGGCATCACCTGTGAAAGCGGGTTCGTTTTGTTCGAACAAGACGTTGCAACAGGTGAATATGTCCCACGGCTCGAACCACATGCTCGCAAGCACCGGGCTCGGCATGCCGTACGTGGTGTATGGCCAGTGCAGGATGCTGAGAAGCGACTTTTGGGAAGCGACGTGATGAAGCTGCTCACGGGTTTGTTCTCAGCTAAAACGACTTTGAGGCGGCTGCAGCACGAGGCTCCAAACCTTGAGTTCGACTTGGACAGGGCTGAACAAGACAAAAGCGCGCGGATTGAGCTGATCCTGCAGACAGCCGCCGCAGCGGCACTTGGTATCGGCACGCAAATGAAACACCCGCAGGCCCTTATTTGGATTGGGCCGGGCGGCGCAGGAAAAAGTACCACGCGCAAGGTCATCTCATCATTGATCGCAGCGGATGCACTTCAGTCGGTGCCGCCAGCCAAGATGGGACAAGACTACTTCGTCTCAGTTTTGCGCGGGTGCGCGCTGAACGTTGCGGAGGAGACGTCGGATCGTGATCTTTCAGGCGACGCGCTAAAAAAGGTCATCACCGGGGACATCTGTCATGCCCGGCTGCCATACGGCATACCGTTCTATTTCAGTCCCAAGGCGCAGCATGTGTTCATCTGCAATGAGCTGCCCGCATTTAGCGGGGGGATCGACAGCGGCGTTGAGCGCCGCTTCAAGGTTCTGGTCTTCGACAAAGCGTATTCTGAAGAGCAGGCCGACGAGGGATTGGCAGATCGCATAATCGAATACGAGGCGGATCTTCTACTACATCTTGTCGTGGTTGCGGCTGCGGAACTTTTGACCACGCGGCGCATGGCGGATCCCATGACATCACGCATCGCCAAGGAGGCGTGGATGAGGGATGCGGACCGAGTTCGTGCGTGGGCGGCAGAAAGACTATCCATCAGGGCAAACAAGGTCGTCACCGTTGCAGACCTATATCTGGATTTTCGCCAATGGTGCGCTGCCGAAGGTGTTCCAGAAGGCCGCATCCCCGCACGTAACAGTTTCGCGCGACGCTTGCGTCAAGTAGAGCCCCGTCTCGTTCCAGGACCCAATAGCAAAGGCGCTCGGTTCGAAAATGCTATCCTCAAGACGGTCTGATTTAAGTGGGACAGCTTGTAAAGAGGCCAAACGAGCTAGGCCGGCCAGTTCTTTATGGGCGGACAAGTAATCAAACCTCCCAACTTCCCCGTCGGGCGTTTGGTTGGGAGGTTGGGAGGTTTTATGTCTCGTCCGTCGGTATATGTTCTGTTGCGCACATCAAGCATAATGCTGCTTTTCAACGTCCGACGTTCATTGCAGCGCCGCGGTGCGACCCCGCGAGAACCTCCGAGTTTCGTCCAGTGCCTGACGCATTGCTGCCAAACCAGCCCGTTCGACATACTGGTCCATCGGGTCGAGTTCATCCCAAGTGCGAGATGCGGCAGCAGGCCAGAACTGCGGATGACTGTGCCGCATTTGGCTGAGCCGCCATTCATGGTGGCAGAGTTGCGGTGTCATAGCTTCAGGATCGCTCAGGAAACGCGCAGCGACACCACAGCAGGCCTGCCACTGCCGGTCATGCACAATCGGGCTTTCCTCGCCGCTCGTTGCTGTTTGGGCTTCACAGTAGGCCATAGCGATCAAGACGATGTGCCTTGCTGCGGCAGCTTCAAGTTGGATATCTTGCTCCATGTGATTTCTCCTATTCATCATGTTGATGCGCATCCCGTTGGCTGTTGCCACCGGCGACCACCCCAAGGCGGGGTTGGTGATCACAATTTTCGTGACGCTCTGGATGCTGTTGGTTTCGCCCTGCCTTAGGCTCATCAGTGGATCGGCGCTAGACCCAGACCATTCGCACCGGTCGCAAGCATGTCTCGGGCGGTCCATACCCCGGCGGTCTTCCGCGACTTACGGGCAAGGCTCGGCAGACGAGCGTTATCATGTTTGGGGGAATTGCGGGCTGTCCGCCCGCGATTGGTATGTAATCGCTAAGTCTGTCAGCTTCAAGGAGCGGGCGGCGTAGCGCGGACAAAACAAAAAAGCGGCTACGTCGTTTAAAAAGAACAACGCCTGCTTCGCGCTCAAAATCAGCCGCTCATGCCAAGTGCAGCGAACGACATGGTGTGATCGCGGTGGTCGCTCTCCTTGGGCAAACGAGGCCTGATATTATCAGCCTCACCAATCAAAAGCCG